>JBIIWQ010000262.1:0-3591 GCA_044338805.1 Crocinitomicaceae bacterium | reverse complement strand
ATGCAGTAGGTGGAATTAAAGTTAAAATATTAAAAACGGATTTAGAATTAGCAAAAAGTATTTTGTTCGCAAATAATGCCCAAATTGTTTGTCCTAATTGTAAATCTCACACTATTATAACCAACTATAAATCGATGAAAGGAATTAAAGGATTGCGTTCAGCTATTACATCACTTTTCACTTCAACTTATCCCCTTCATTATAAAACGGTTAATAAATGTACGAATTGCAATGAAGAATTTATTTCCGAGGATTCAATTGATAAAATGACTGATTAACGTTGCGTGATGTTTCCTGGTTTTCCTTTTTTAACATCAAATATCCACGTATAATAACCGACGAAATGTGAATCGAAAAAACCTTTCTTTCTATAATACTGGGAAGGAATATATACTCGTTTTTCATTTGTTAGTCCACCAACTTTTGATTGAGGAGCAACACCATCTAATAAACAAGGAGCATCTCCTCCAACATATTGAAATTTACTGCCATATTGCCAAATCTCGGTCCATTCATTTAAGTTTACCTTCCCAACAGCGGCATTTTCAGGAGCCATAATATAAAATCCACCAAAATTAATTCGACCTCTCAGTATCTCGATTATTCCTAATGAATAAGCATATCCCATACTGTGTGCAACTAAATACAATGTATCATTTGCAGATTTGTTTGGTAATTCATTAAACAACAGTAACAAATTTCTTCCTGCTATTCTTCCATTTTCTAAACGTTCTTGAAAACCTTTTTTATTCGATTTTAATTTGAGTAAATCAACTGTTTTGACTGTTTTGGAACCAAAAATACCTGAACTTGCGATGGTGGTATAATAACAAACATGTTTCTTTTTATTTGAACAGCGTTTGGGATAAATTGATGATTTAGCAGAAAAATTAATCAGACTTTCATAATTAGATGTACTAACGGAAAAATGACCGTCTGCGTAATATGTATCGCTTGGATTTATTCTTTTCTGAAACAACAAATCTATTTCTTGCCATGGTCTCCAGTAATCATAACGATCAAAGCTATATATCATATTACTGGAATTCGAAAATTCTAACCCCATATTCATTACGTCCTTAAAGTTATCTTCAAACGAATTCCCCATTGATGTTGGTCTATAACCATTTACAAAAAGTAATATTCGTTTTGCCGGATCCGGAATTTGAATTTTATTTGTAAGGTCATTTCCCAAATGACTGTAAACTTTTTGATCTACAATTTCGCTTCTATTTTTAATGTAATTCACTACAAAATATTGACTTTGAGCAATTTGTCGAAAATCAAAATTAGGCAAGATTAAACTGTCATTATCAGTAACAAATTTACATTTGCTCCAATTCCCAAATTCGTCTTGTCTCAATTCAAAATAAAGTACTTTCTTTTTTCTTTTTACAAACCAATTATTTTTACGTTTAATCAACATTTCAGAAGATAATTTATTTTCATTTCTATGTTTAAGATTTATATTCGCAAGAATTGAGCTTTGAACTTGCTTGAAGCTTTGACCTTTTAAATCCTGAAGAATTCCAAATTTCACTTCGAATTGCTCATATCCTTTATTGATAATAATAAAAAACAATAAATACAGTAAGATTGCAGATGCAAAGAATCCCATTCTTGCTAAAAATTTCCAAAATCTTGGTTTTTTAATTTTAGCCATCAGAAATTTATTAAATCGCTTACGCAATAAAAAAGTTGAAAGCAGGATCATTACAAAAGCAATAATATGCCACAAACAAATAAAATAATTACCTATTTGAAAAAGAATTTTAAAAAACAAATCATTGATATTCAAATGATAGGAAATAAAATTTTTCTTGTATGGTCTTTTCACAGATTGAAGCAGATCGTTGCTTTGCATAATAATATTACCATCCTTGTCCTCTTCCCAAAAATAATATGCAACCAATCCACTATTCGTTTTTACATCCTCATAATTATCATATAAAGAATAACTATGGCAACTATGACGTAAGTTTTCCCACTGAAAATAGTTTAGAATGGTTCCTCCTGTTTCGTCCATTAAATTATCAGAAGTACCACGTTTCGGCCCATCATTTAACCAACTATTCTGCAGAATACCAACACCATAACCCAATTGCCGAGCGATTGGTAGATGCATTTTACCATTGCCATTAGCCTTAACAAAACCAATTGTTTTGTTCTGAACCATGAACCCATTAATTTTAGGATTCACAAAACCAGGTATTATAAAAATATAATACGCATTCCTGTCTGCATTGGGATTAGCTTCAAAATAAGCATCCCGAAATTCACGCATTTGGTTAGTAAATCTGTCATTCGTAGCGCTCGGGTTGTCAAATAACTCCTTTAAATCGATTTCTTTTGATTTAAATACTGGATTAATACGCACTAAAAAACTAAGATTTGCCTGCGAATAAATTGAGTTTATATAAGCTTCTAGACTGTCTCGATTCAAATCTGAATCCATCAATGGTACAATAATTACTTTCTCTGTCTTCAGTCCGTATACAACAACATTTAATTGACCCAAATCCTCCCCTTGATAGCTGGCAATCACACTATATTTAGTTGTTTTTTTAGGCAAAAACAAGGTGAAAGTACTGTCATTTTTTTGTGTATATCGAATTTTCTCTAATTTTCCTTTGATGAAAAACTGAAGTAGATTAACGTCAAAATCAGTTACATTTTGAAGCACAGCATCAACGTTGTCTGGAATATTATAGCCTGCAGACTTGTTACAAATTTTGTAATCATTGATTATGTCAGTTTCGAATGATTCATAATATTCTGACCATTCAGGATAAATATATTCATCAAAACCGAATTGTTGAATCTCACTTTTTTTGAATAAAATGTGTGGCGTAATATTCTTTGAATTCCCTGGAATTGAATTGTTAAATTGCCCAAAAACAGGAGTCACCAATTGGATTGGTAAAATAAAAAAACAGTAAATGAAAAGATAGATTTTTAACACACTCAAAAGTAAAGCCTTTGAATAGAAAATCCCTGACAAAAATGCTTTTTATTTGTTAATTGTTATTAATCTACAGTATTAAATCAAAGGTTGAATCTCTGTTTGATTTGGTGCATGCTTGGCTATAGATAACCAAGCGAAAAATATGATGAAAAAAATAATCAAGTGATAGCAAAATTTCAGAATTCGCGAATTCGCGAATTCGCAATATGTCGAACATGGCAAAAAAAAATTGAATCTAATATTCATTTAATGAAGTACCTTTACTTTTTTAATAAAATATCCAATTTTGAAAACGTACAAAGAATTAGGTGTTAAAGATGAATTCATTAAAGCACTTAAAGAAATAAATATTGAAACGCCAACGGAGATTCAAGAAAAAGCGATCCCCTTTTTGATTGAAGATCGAACAGATTTTATTGGCCAAGCTCAAACTGGTACTGGTAAAACAATTGCTTTTGGAATTCCACTTTTACAAGCTATTGATAACAATGATAGTCGTATTCAAGCATTGATTCTTTCTCCAACCAGAGAATTATGTCAACAAATTGCCAAACAGCTTTTTAAACTGACGAAATTCTCTAATAAAATTTTCATCGAATCGGTCTATGGAGGAGAGAAAATTGAAG
>JBIIWQ010000114.1:0-6695 GCA_044338805.1 Crocinitomicaceae bacterium | reverse complement strand
ACTATCCTAATCCAACGAAAGATATAATTCAGTTTGGGAAAGACGTGATTGAAATTGAGATTTATGACCTGAATGGATCGTTAGTGTCTTTCAATCATCTTGAGAATCATACTATGCACTTATCATTGGCATCTGGAGTTTATTCATTGGTTCTGAAGGGAAAGACTAGTGTTACAAGAGTCAAATTAATAGTTGTCGAATAAATAAAGTTTACTTTAACGACTTATAATTCTCGACCCAAACTGGATCTTGAATGTCAGATAAAATATTCCAAAAATTAGTGTCAAGAAAGAAATCTGCGTCGATGTTTCGAACGCTGTAATTATTGAATAAGTACATTTCTTGTTTTGGGGAAGGACGAAATAATTTGCTACTCCATCCTTCACCTAAATTGAAACCCCTTTTTTTTCTGCACTCGGAGCGAGAAATGAAACCACATATTTCAAAAAAATAAATTCAATTTTCTCTTATAAAAACTACCTTTCACATTCATCTCATTCTTACGTATTAATATTGTTAATATGGTGAAATTCCAAAAATAGGGCTTCAATAACAATTAATAATGTTTTTTGAAAATTATTGAATATATCTTTAAACCAACTTTGAAATAGATCACATCCGCATGCCATATTGCATTAGGACGATTAGCTTTGATCCCTAGATCGCCTTTCTTTTTTTGATATTTCGGTTTGATTCTCCGAATTCACGAAAACTTGGCGTATTTGTGCCACATAGATGGAGAGGCATGCAAAATTGCAGTTCTTTTGGAATAATGCGCAAGTGATGAAATTGGCCGATGTACAAAAGTCGATTTTGTGTGAATTAGAATAAAAGGTAGCCAAATTCCAGACTTGAACTATAATCGGAGGGAAGTAACGAGCGATAGTCGATCATCACTAAAAAAATCTCATTTTATCTGAACACCTCTTGAAGAAAACAAACCAGCTGATTGATTTTTACTTTTGTCTAAACTGAAAGAAAAAGTACTGCCAATACCAAATGTGCTTCGGACAGAAATTGTTTGACCGTGCGATTCAATAATATGTTTAACAATTGCTAAACCAAGTCCAGATCCACCTTCATTTCTATTTCTACTTTTTTCAACTCGATAAAATCGTTCGAATAAACGAGGAATGTTTTGTTCTTCGATTCCTGGACCATCATCCGAAACTTCTATGGTAACAATATCATCCATTAAATATAAGCGGACGATGGTATTTCCACCTTCATTACCATATGAAATAGAATTACTTACTAAATTCATAATAACTTGAGAGATTTTGGCTTTATCTGCATTCACGAAAACACTGTTATAATCTTTGGCAAAAGATAACTTGATATTTTTGTTTTTAGCCTTTATCTCTAATGAATCAAAAACATCCTGCACCAATTCATGGATGTCGAAAGGACGAATTTCTAATTTTAAGCGATCGACTTCTAATTTTGTGATTTGATCTAAATCCTCGATGATGTTAACCATGCGATCTGTTGCCTTAGAAGCCCGTTCTAAAAATAAGCGGTTCACATTTTCATCCTCTAAACCCCCATCCAATAAGGTCAAAATATACCCTTGAATAGAAAAAATAGGTGTTTTCAGTTCATGAGCCAAATTACCTAGAAACTCACGTCGAAATGCTTCTTGTTCTTTTAATTTGGAAATTTCAACATTTCGTTCTTCAGTCCATTTTTGTGTTTCAATTTCAGCATTCGCAATAACGTCATCCGTAAGTTTAAATCTAATGTCGTTTTCCTTGGTAATTTTTCCTTTTCTAATTGAGCGATAGAGTAATTTTAAACGGTCGTTAATGAAGTACTTTATAAAGAAATAGAATACTCCGAAAGAAATTAATCCTGTGGTAAATGGCAATCCGATAAGTACCCAAAAAGGAAAATTCATTACCTGTATATCGATAATGAATGTTATGATTAGTGTGAGTACGAAGATGATCGCACTGCCTCCAATAAGTAAATGAATTGGTTTTAAATTTTTCACTTCTATTCGCTAAATGTATATCCGACTCCTTTTATAGTGCGAATATAATCATCTCCTAGTTTTTCTCGCAATTTTCTAATGTGAACATCAATTGTTCTTTCTCCAACGATAGTTTCGTTGCCCCAAACAATTGTTAATATTTGATCTCTTGTATACACTTTTCCTGGTCTACTTGCTAGCAATTCCAACAATTCGAATTCCTTTTTTGGTAAAAGTAAATTAGCACCATTTGTCTTAACCATAAATTTTTCGCGATCAATTTGAATATGATTTGACTTTAATTCTGATTGTGCTTGTGTTTGAATAGGTTTCTCTAGTCTTCTTAACAGTGATTCTACCTTACTAATCAATAATCTTGGTCGAATTGGTTTCGTGATATAATCATCCGCTCCTGCTTCAAATCCTGCTATTTGAGAATAATCTTCTGCTCTAGATGTTAAAAAAGCAATGATTGGTTGTGTAATGTTTAAATCTTTTCTAATGATTTGACATGTCTCAATACCATCCATGACAGGCATCATAACATCCAATAGAATAAGAGATGGACTTACTTGCTGCGCCATTCTAACTCCCTCTTCACCATTAGATGCTGTGAAAATTTTAAATCCTTCTTTTTTCAATGAATAGGAAAGGAATTCTAAAATATCCGGTTCATCGTCAATTAATAATAAGGTATGCCCTTTTAGGTTTGTCATATAATTTCTTTAGCAATAAAAAGGGCTATCCTAGATTAGATAGCCCTTCTTAGTTATGTGATAAAATTATTTTTGAATAATCAATCTACGATTAACGCTGTTGTTTTCTGTTTGAAGAACTACAGTGTATAATCCATTGTTTAATTCAATTGTATTTAACTCTATTGAGTTATTTCCTTGCTCTAATTGTACATTTTGAACAGTAATGATTTGACCTAATTGGTTAATAATTGTAACAGTCGCTTCATTTGCTGATTGGTTCTCAAATTCTAATGTAGTATTAGCACTTGTTGGATTTGGATACAATTTAACATCTGAGAAGTTTTCAATTTCATTCAATCCAACAGAGATTACAAGAGTATAAGTAATCACATCTGTACAGTTTCCATTTGTAGCTGTTAAAGTAACAGTATATGAACCGTTAGCAGCATACGCATGAGATGGAGAAGTAGCTGATGAATTAGATTGATCACCGAAATCCCAAGAATAAGAAGTAGCATTTGTAGATGTGTTTGTAAATGTTACAACATTACCAGAAGTAGAGTTTGTAGCACTTGCAGTTGGGGTTTGTGTAAATGTTAAAGAAACATTTGCAGATTGACCAACACCGTCACATATAATAGCATTTGTAGTTGTAACATAGTACGTTCCATCAGTTGTTACATCAACTGTTTGAGACGTTGCACCATTACTCCATTCGTACGTATCAGAAGTAGAAGCTGTTAATGTAATAGTTTCTCCTGAACAAGCTTGAGTTGCTGCAGTATTGATTGTTGGAACTGGTGTAGCACTAACGTTTACAGTAGTTGCCGATGAAGTTGCCTCACAACCACTTGCATTTGTATATGTAACAGTTATTACGTCTGAAGCAGTAACATTAATTGATTGAGTAGTTTCGCCAGTTGACCACAAGTTACCAGTTGCGTTACTTGCAGTCAATGTAACTGATCCACCAGTACAGAATGAAGTTGAACCGCTTGCACTAATTGTTGGAGTAGAAGGCAAAGCATTTACAGTAACAACAGTTGCAGTTGAAGTTGCTTGACAACCATTTGCATCATTTACAGTTACAGTATAATTTCCATTTGATGTAGCAGTAATTCCTTGTGTAGTTTCTCCACCACCCCAAGTATTGTTAGATGCAGCACTAGAAGTTAATAGAACAGAACCACCTTGACAGAAAGTTGTTGATCCTGTTGGAGTAATAGTTGGCGTTGCTGGTAAAGCATTTACAAGAACAACAATAGGAGCTGAAGTTGCAACACAACCAGCAGCATTTGTAGTTGTTACCGTGTAAGAACCGCTTGTTGTTACTGTAATAGCTTGTGTTGCTGCTGAATTACTCCAAGTATTGTTAGTTGCAGTGCTAGAAGTTAAAACAACATTTCCTCCTTGACAGAAAGTAACAGGGCCTCCAGCAGTAGCTGAAACAGCTAAGTAAGAAATACCTGGTGTATCGTAGTCTGTAAATATAGGATTAAAGTTTGACCAACAAGCCGTCCAGTCATTTGATCCATCAAAAGCACCTTTGTATGTTGTAGGTGTAAAAAATGAATTATTCAAGTTTGGATACGTAAAGTTTGCTCCTGCTAGTGCTGGAGAACCTGCCTGTAATAAAAAGTTAGGTGCAAAATAATTTGTTGGTGCAACTGCCATCACTCCTTGAGGATTTGCAATAATTGAATTTGCACCTGCATTGAACCAAAGGTTCATGCCGAATGTAGATGGCGATATTGCTGCAGAATCTAAAGGTAATGTGCAACCTGCAATGATATTATTTTTGAATTGCAAAGTACCAGATTGAGCATTATTTGCTGTGTTCGCATTTTCGATTTTCAAACCAACCGGAAACCCAACAAATACTGAATTATATGTACAAGTTGATGTACTTCTTCTTAAGTGTAATGCTCTTTTGAAATTAGGAGCGAAACTAGTACTAGTTGCTGTAGCTCTTGGGCCAAAAATACTTACGTTTGTAAAAATTGGCTTCGTTATTGGACCATTTGTTGTTCCTGTAGCATCATTATCTGATTCAAAACCATTTGAACCTGAAATATCTGCTACTGTTGAATCACTAACACCAACAGCAAACTGAATACGGCCTCCAAAACCATAATCTGTGTCAAACATATCATCTACGGTCTTGTTTACAATTAAATGTTTGCAGTTCACTGTTCCACCAAACCATTCAAAAGCGTCGTCCCCACCATAACTAACTTGTACATAGTCAATCGTTGTTCCAGCTCCAACTGCACCCATGGTTAAACCATTTGTTTCGTTGTTTGGTTGGAATGCAATACCAGCAAATTCAATTCGAACATACTTTAGTATACCTGAATTGTCATTAGGATCAGTTCCACCGTACAATCCTTTAGTTGGATCAATACCACCTTCACCCAATCTTTGTCCAGCTGGATCATTGATAGGTGCTTTGCCTAACATTAAAATTCCACCCCAGTCACCTGCAGCTCTACCCCCAATTCCTCCAGTATTTGGTTTATATGAAGTAAAAACAATTGGTTGTGTTTGTGTTCCTTCTGCTATTATTTTGGCACCACGAGTGATTACTAAAGCAGTTGCATTTCCTTTGATAATTGTTCCCGGCTCAATTGTCAGAGTAGCATTATTAGTAACATATACAAATCCTCCAGTTAAGGTGTAGATGTTGTTACTTGTCCATGTCGTGTTCGACACAATGTCGCCCGACACACTAACTTGTGCATTGATGCTGAAGATGTTTACTAAAGCAAATGCAATAAATAGTAATTTTGTTTTCATTTTCATTTTAAGTTTTTTTTCGCAGTATTTTTTGGGAAGCTGCGTTACCCATTTTTATCGAAGCAAAAGTAGAGCGGATGTCTTCCATGAAGGTTAGCTAGGAATTATTCTTAGTTTAAGAAATGATTAATAAATAATACCGCAATGTTAACATGTCTAGAAATTGGGAATTGAGGATTTATTATTTGGGATTAAAAAAGCCCCGAATTTTATTTCGAGGCTAGATTTAAATGAAAGAAGGAGATGTATTTTTCTTAATTTAGAAATTATAGGCGAAAGAAAGTGTTATATTTCTACCATATTTAATTCCGTTAATTTCATTGTCTTCAGTTTCTTCATATTTCTTTGAACGGTTAAAATCTTGATAGAAAACAGCCCTTTGATTAAAAATATCGCTAACGTTTAATTTCAATTCACCTTTCTTAAAGATTCTTTTAGTTACTTGAAAATCCAAAATATTTCTTGGGTTTTCATAAATATCTTGGTAACCATTTGTTCCAACAAAGGCAATTCTTCGTCCTATTTTATTATACATAAGACTCAATCCAAACCCTAATGAATCATTTTGATACATGAATCCTGCATTGATTAGGTAAGGAGATTGACCTTGCATTGGTCTTAATTTTTCTTCTTCAGTAACTGCTTGGGGAACATTTGATAAATCAACAACCGATTTTACTAAGGTTAAGTTTGTAAAGAATGTATAATTGTCTAATACTTCTGTATTAAACAGAGAATCAATGAAACTCAACTTAGTTCTTAATTCAATCTCCATTCCATAGTCTACTGCACTTGCAACATTTCTATATGTATAAGTTCTAGACCCTGAACCACCAAAGAATACAGTGTTTTCAATTGGGTTTGTGAAATCCTTGTAAAAGAAGGAAGTAGAAATGATTTGTCCATTACCTGGGAAATACTCAAAACGTAAATCTAAATTCGTGATATTGGAAGAAATTAAAGTATCGTTACCAACAACTGCTGATGATGTGTTGAAATCATAGAATGAAAACGGCGCTAATTCTCTAAAATCTGGTCGGGCAACTGTTCTGGATGCAGCGCCACGTATATTGATTTTTTTAGTTGGTGAATACGTTAAATTTATAGATGGTAAATAACTTAAAGTAGTGTTATCAATCGTCACAGTGTCTCCTCCGTATGTCAACGAGTTTAATTTTTGATTGAAATTTTCAACTCTCAACCCATAAACTGCCCTGATTTTTGTTCCA
>JBIIWQ010000344.1:0-2641 GCA_044338805.1 Crocinitomicaceae bacterium | reverse complement strand
GATGCAGTGTAGGAATCAGAGGGGTTTGTCGATTCGCCTAATTTGAAACCATTAGCACTTATATTGTCATTTGAAAAAATAGAATCTTGAGGTTGATATAAAAGATTGTAGTCAAAAAGTGAAGTTGCGCTAACGGTGTATCCAAATACACGGGCGTCGAATGTTCTGGCTTTAATAGATCCAGCATAACCAACTTTGATTAAACTCTGCTGACTTAACATCTTATAAGGAATAGAGATTTCTGCCATCCCCGCGTATAAATCTTCGTTCAAATCAGAGAAAAAGCGTCCTGCAAAATCAGGAGAAGGAGCACCAAAAGGTACATATGCAGAATAAACTGAATCAGCATTAGTTCCTTGTGGTGTTCTATTCTTGTAATACAACATTCTTTTCAAATTTGGAACGGCAGATTGTGTTTTACTGTAATTTAATCCCCATTTAAGTTTGATTTTAGACTTTTCTAATAAATGATCTCCTGAAAGTTGTGAAGATAGCATTTTATTAGATGTATATTGCTGAGTAGTTGCTGAAAAAATTTGATCTGCATCAATGTTTTCCCCTGTTCTATGGATTACCTGATCAGTCGAGTTATTACTGAACATATTTTTAAAAGCGATTTTGTTGTTTTTCCCAATTTTATAAGCAAAGTTCAACATCGCTCCCCAAGTAACATTTTCTCTGTAGGTAGCGTCGTTGTAATCGAAAAGTCTTGAACCATCTTCGTTAAAATCTCTTCGTGTTACATCTAAAAACCTTCTGTTATAGTTGTAAGTGAGACCACCTATAAAACCAAATTCATTCTTTTTTAGTTTTAAGTTTTTAGCAAAACCAACCTGATAACTTTGACCTAAAGGTGATGATTTCTTTGTGTCAATTCCCCAGTCATTTGTAAAAATCTTACTGTTTTCAAGTACTGTGTTTGGATCTGAAAGTAATAGTTTAAATTTTGAAGTACTCAACATACCTGAAGGTAATGCTCGATCCGATGCACCTAATCCTATCCAATCTTTGCTGCTTCCTTGGTAGGTTGAATATTCCTTGAAAGTTGATTGAGTATTGAAATTAGTTCCAGCAGTTACGGAAATAAAATCTTTTTCAGGAACGTCTTTGGTATTAATTTGAATAACACCTCCTGCAAAATCACCAGGTAAATCTGGACTTGCCGTTTTAAAAATCAACATATTATCAAGCATTACAGAAGGAAATATATCAAAAGAAAATGCTTTTCTATCTGCCTCTGTTGATGGTAATGGTAATCCATTTATCATGGCTGTGTTATATCGGTCATTCAAACCACGAATAATTACAAATTTATTATCCTGTATACTAGCACCACTTACTCTCTTTAAAACATCACTTGCAGCTCTGTCTGGAGATCGTCTTATGTTTTCTGCAGTTATTCCATCAACCATACCTGCACTGTTTCGTTGAAGAATAATCAAGTTTTCATTTGATTCTTTGTCAATTTTAACACGAATCGTCACTAAACCAATTTCCTTAACAACAGCTTCCATTGCAACAACAATATCAGTTGTCTCATTTACTTTGACTATTATATCGGTAACAATTTTAGTGTTATAGTTATTGTAAGAAAAAGACAATGAATATGTTCCTGCTTTAATATCATCAAATACAAAATGACCATCTAAATCACTTAACGCTTTTGTCTCAGATCCTTCAATGGAAATTTTAATTCCTGGAATTGACTCTCCAGAAATAGCGTCTGTTACTTTTCCTTTGATTAATCCTTGTGTAAATCCTATGGAAGTTATTAAAAATGATAAAAGTAAACCAGCCAATTTTGTATTCATATGTTCTTTGTTTTTTTCGGTACAAAGAAACGTCGATACAGTTATTCTATAATTATTGAAATGTTACTAGATTGTTAATTCAAGGTAACGTTGTGTTCATAATTAAGATAAATTGATTTAATGTAGATGGCGTAATTAATTCTGAACTTCAACAAATTTATACCCAATTCCTTTTACGGTTTTGATGTAATGGTCTCCGATTTTTTCCCTTAGCTTTCTTATATGAACGTCAATAGTTCTATCACCAACAACAATATCTGAGCCCCAAACTTTATCTAAAATTACATCTCGTTCAAAAACGTAATCTGGTTTAGACACAAGTAATGCTAATAACTCAAATTCTTTTCGTGGTAAATGGATAACAGTTCCATTTTTCTCTACAACATACTTCTCACGGTTGATAACAAGATCTTTTGCAAGTCCAGATTCTGGAGAGATCATTCCTTTTCTGCGCAAAAGAGCATTAATCCTACTAACCAATACTTTTGGTTTAACAGGTTTTGCAACATAATCATCTGCACCAGCATCTAAACCAGCGATTTGACTATAATCTTCATTTCTTGCTGTAAGAAAACAAATGAGTGTTTTTTCAAATCCTTCAGTTCTTCTTATTGCTTCACAAACTTCGATTCCATCCATTCCAGGCATCATAACATCGAGAATAATCAAATCAGGTTTGTTAGTAACCATCAATGCTAATCCTTTTTCACCGTTTTCAGCAGAATAAACATCGTAACCTTCCTTTTTGAGATTGTAACATAACAATTCTCTAATGTCTTCTTCGTCGTCTATTACTAATATTGTTACCATCGTTATGTGAAAATAAGTTA
>JBIIWQ010000261.1:0-3603 GCA_044338805.1 Crocinitomicaceae bacterium | reverse complement strand
ATTCGATAACAAATGGCTTTCTTCTTGGTTCCTTTATGGCTTTAATTGCTACGGTATATTTATTTTGGCATTTAAGGTACCGATCATCTCAAACGTGACTTTTCTCTATCTTCAAGTATCTTTTAACCAAATAATGTCCCAAATAAATTAAAGGTGTTAATGCAATTGCAATCAATAATTTTAAAAAATAATTTGTTGGAGCAATTTTCAAGAATTCACTAAACGAAAGTGTTCCAGGTAAAACAAATCCAATATACAAAACAACGATTGTATCTACCATTTGAGAAATGACTGTACTTCCTGTACTTCTCAACCAAATATAACGATTACCAGTTTTATTTTTTATCCAATGAAAAATTGTTGCGTCCATTAATTGAGAAAGTAAAAATGCGGCAATACTGCCAACAATTACCATTTGAGCCTGACCAAATACTTTCGTGAATTCTGCATCCGTAGCTAATGATGAACCAGGGATTTCCTTTGTAGGAAGTTGCAATGCGATTGTAACGATTAAAAAACAATAGGCAATTAATATTGCTGTAATCCAAGAAATTCTTCTCACTGCTTTTTCGCCATAAAATTCATTCAATAAATCAGTCAAAATAAAAACAACTGGCCAAGGTAAAACTCCTACAATTGTAACAAAAGGTCCGAAATTAGAATTACCCAAGGAAAATGTTAAGGGAATTTCGATCAGTTTATTACTGATTAATTCTGCCGTAATTGCATTTGTGACAAACAAACCAACTAAAAAGACAAAAAGCCATTGTCTTCGCTGATTCCATTTTGATTCTTCTAAAGTGTTTTCCATTAAGTAAACTTTAATTTAAGAAAGATAAAAATAAGACAATAAAAATAAATTTTGATTTAATCTAAAATTAAAGAATCAACTCGATTTAATTTATTTAGGCAATGAAAATTCGCGAATTCGCGAATTCGCAATATATCGAACCTTTGTTTAATGCCTAATAATTTGATAATCAAAAAATAAGACAGGATAAGACAGGATAAGACAAGAATAATACAAGAATAAGAAAAAAACAAAAAATTATTTTTGAAAAGTCAATTTTTCACACCGTAATCAAGTCGCTTTGCTTTGATAAAGCGAGGAATGTAATATTTACTTGTGTTGAACGTATTAATTGCAACACCTCCCGAAGCAGAATGAATAAATTTTATTACGCCAGGAGAAACTTCCACAACCATGGCAACATGTCCCACTTGTGTAGAATGGACATTACTTCCTTTAAAAAACATTAAATCTCCAGGTTGTATATCCGCCAATTTTACTGTTTGACCAAATTCTGCTAAACCGTAACTAGTTCGAGTCAATTCAAAACCAAAATTTCCAAAAATATAATTAATGAAACCTGAGCAATCAAATCCAGAAGGCGTCATTCCTCCATATCGATATGGCGTTCCTAAGAATTTCTTTGCATAAGAAATTAAGTCATCAACTTGTTGACTATTCTTGTGAACTATTGGATCAACTTTTACAGTTGTATCTGATACAACAAGAACACTGTCTTCTTTACCAACAGTTTGACCAAAGGAACTTAAAGAGATAAAACACCCTAAAAGCAACAAATATTTTAATATGAATCTATAACCTTGCATTGCGATTGCAAAAATATAACTATTTTCGGGATTAAATCAATTTTGCATTTTGGAAGAAATCGATATTAAACAGCTAAAAAAACTATACTACACCATAGGTGAGTTGTCTGACATGTTCAATGTAAATGCTTCTCTTATAAGGTTTTGGGAGAAAGAATTCAATTTAATTCAGCCTAAAAAAAGTACTAAAGGCAATAGAATGTTCACCCCAAAAGACATTGAAAATTTTAACAAGATTTATAATTTGGTTAAAACAAATGGCTATACGCTAGAAGGTGCCAAAAAAGCTCTAACAAAAAATAATAATTCGGTTAAAACAGTTTCCATACCACTTGATAATGAAAATATCATCTCTAAATTGGAAGAAATCAAGAAGAAATTAATTAATCTAAAAAACAATTAATTCATAGAAATTGCAAACTTGTTTAAATAAAACAAAGCATCAGCAATCTCATTTTCTTGAATTTCATTGTCAATAGAACATTCACCTATTTCATTCAATAAAGCACAAAATATTCTTCCAGATTCATTCTTTTTATCGTTTTTAGCGATTTGTATAATTTCTTTAATTGCATCTTCATCCAATTGTATCATTGGAAATTTAGTTGTAAGAAATAGTTCGATATCATAAAAAACCTCTGATTTTAACCGTTGTTGTTTCATTGAAATAAATGATTCAGCGAGCATTCCAATTGCAACAGCATGACCATGAGAAATAGGAGTTGTATCAATAAAATATCCTTCAATTGCATGTCCAATCGTATGCCCAAAATTCAATTTTTTGCGTACATTTTTTTCCAATGGATCTTTTTCAACTAGGTCAAACTTCACTTTTATAGAATCAATAATGATTTTTTCATCAATCAATTGGTCAATTGAAGGTGTTTTTTTTAATTTCTCCCAGTGACTTTTATCATTGATCAAAGCATGTTTTAACATTTCTGCGAAACCATTCAATAGCTCTTCCTCAGGTAATGTTCCTAAAAAAATAGTATCAATGTAAATTTTCTTCGGGTGCGAAAAAACACCCAATTGATTTTTATATGGACCTAGATCGATTCCAACTTTACCACCTATTGATGCATCAACCATTCCTAATAAAGAAGTTGGAATGTGAATAAAATCAATACCTCTCTTGTAAATAGAAGCGATAAATCCTCCCATATCGGTCACAACACCTCCTCCAAGGTTAATTACTAAATCTTTTCTCCCAACTTGATAATCTGTCAAAGCTTGCCAAACTTGGAAACAAACTTCCATGACCTTATTTTCTTCCCCAACAGGCAAAAGCATCACTTCCGCCTCTTTTAATGAATCAAAAGAGGTTAATAGATATTCTAGACAATAGTCATGTGTATTTTCATCAACAATGATTATAACTTTTGATTGTGCGTAGGTTGTCAATAATTCATTCAACGAAGAGTCTAATATAGACCCAACCTCAATTGTAAAAGCATTCGACGTGAATAAATTCATATATAGGAATTCATTAATTTTCAACAAAAATAAATAAACATCAGTCATATTTAGTTAATATGAAATAAAAGCAATTATTTTTACAACATGATTTCTTTTGATAATACAGAAATAGCATTCAAAATCAAGTCGAATGCTGATTTAAAAAGAGCCTATTGGTTATTTAAAATCATTGGCAGCCCAACAATGGTGAAAGTTGGAAAATGGTCAACAAATACTGCTCTGAAGATTGGTTTACCTATAAAAGGTATCATTAAAAAAACAATTTTTAGTCAATTCTGTGGAGGTGAAACGATAAATGATTGCACTAAGACAATCAATATTCTTGGCGACTTTGGTGTTGGTACAATATTGGATTATTCTGTTGAAGGAAAGACAACTGAAGTTGATTTTGATACTACGGTGGATGAAATAATTTCTACTATTCATGCTGCTAAGGGAAACCCAAATATTCCGTTCGCCGTTTTTAAAGTAACAGGAATCTCACGTTTTTCAATTTTAGAAAAAGCG
>JBIIWQ010000260.1:0-3623 GCA_044338805.1 Crocinitomicaceae bacterium | reverse complement strand
GAATTCAAACGAGTTTTCTGCACATGCAGAAAGATAAACAGATAGAGGAGTTGATAATTGAAAATCACTTGGTATAACATGAAATGTAGTGGAGTATATGTTGCAACCCGCATTAAATGTAGCAGTTATTGTTTGATTTGCATCCACCGTTTTTGTTGTATTAGTCGTGCCATCTGACCAAGTTACCGACATGACCTGTGGGAATTTGATTTCGATCTGACTAAAACCAGGACACAAAATCAAATCACAATCATAAACAGAACCACCAACAACAATATTAATTGGAGGGCTGTAATTTTGATTTATTGGGTCGTAGCCTCTATATGAAATTGTTACTGGACAGGCAGAATGAACTAATTGTACATTGAGAAAAAATAAAGTAAAAAATAATGTGATTTTCATAAGTTGTTTTTTAATTGTGATCCTAAATTTTAATTGATTTTAGATAATTATTAATTGAATAATTTTAATTAATTTTTAACGAAATTCAGTGTTTTTGAACTAGCTCCCATCACTTGAAGGTTGTAAATTCCACGCGATAGCTCGGTCATATCAACGATTTGATTTTCATTTAATAATACACCAGTTAAAACAATTCTTCCCAAATTATCTAAAATCTCATATTTACTTCCAATTAAGTTTTTATTGGATTTCAAATTGAAAAAATCGTTTGTTGGATTAGGGTAAAGGATGACCAAATTATCATCACTATTTTCTTCCAATCCAACGTTGTTATTCAATCGTAAACAACGAATCCCAAGTCCTGCATTTTTATTTGCGCCATATAAAGTATTGGAAGTAGAATTATTATAAAATAAATTCAACCGAATAGCACTTTGAGCGGCATCAGCAGTGGAGGACCAGAAATAGGCAATTTGCCCAATATCTGAATAAGTTCCTGTTTCCATTTTTATTCCATTGGGAAGAGCATTGAACACACTTTGATTTGTGGCTCCTGAGTTCGGACTATTCCAATGTGTTAATCCAGTTTCTTTTAAAAATCCGCCAGCTGTTTGCGAACCACCTAAATAATTTATTAAACTATCAAACGCTTGTCTTGATGGAACATTCCATCCAGATGGGCAAACTCCTCGACTGTCAGCAATTGTGTAGAAATTATAAAGCTTACCATATGTATTTTCTAATGTACTGTTATCATTATAAATCGCCCAGCTTGCGGTGGTTAAAGTATACCATTGGTTAGCACTTGTTACGTTTGGAATAGGATCTCCATTAGCAAAAGAAGCTGATTTTAAGTTTTCACCCATCCATTCTTGCCCATTTCCATAAATTATAGATGAGTAAAAATTTCCATCTATATCATTTAATCCAGGGCCAATTTGTATTGTTTGAGCATTAATTGTATGGTGTGTGAAATTCAAAAACAAAAATGAGTATATCACAAATTTAGGACTGGTTTTTCTTGTAAAGAGCTGTCTCACAGTTTTTATCTTTTTATCAAGTTTCATCTGAAAGTTGAGTTGAATATTAGTTGTTAAGTTTATTTTAGTTTTTACTGAAAATCAATTTAATTGCCCACCAAGGTAAAACGATTCCAAATAATGATCTCTTAAACTTTGAAATATTATCAATTGGAGAAGAATTGTTTTTCTCTCCAGACTTCCACAATATTCCCTCCAAACTAAAAATGGATTGAAGTAATTGAATAATTGGTTTCGCAAAAACAAATGGAATGAAGAGTCCTATTGTATAGTATAAAACAATTCGAACGAAACTCATTTTTTGCGTTTTAGAAGAGTTTTCGCTTGTTACATTCTGTCTTTCTGAAGAGTGTTTATTGACTATTCGGTCATTTTTAACGACAACATAAGTTCCGCTTAGTCCACATTTATATTCAGGTTTCCATAAACCAATTTCTGACATTTTTTTCTCTAATTCCCATTGTTGAGGAAATTCATTTGATGTAACTATATTGAATTTCATCCCTTTTGGTATATTAACTCCAGGAGCAACAAACACAGTTTTTGTAAATTCAATTTCAACCGTTCTATTCATATTATTTAGCATTTAAAAGATTTGCAATATTCTTTAAAACATAATTCACCATAAAGCTTCATTTTTTCATACGCATTCGGTAAATCTCTTCTTGGAAAAGAATGTGGAATTAATCCGTTAATAATTTTATTGTTGTAATTGATTTCAATCAAACTTAAATTAACACTGTTTTTTAAACCCTCAATTTTATAATTTTTGTTCTCTATAAACTTTACTGAATCAGGAAATCTATTATTGTAAGCTTGGAACAAATAATAAAATTGTTTTGCCCCAAAGATTACATATTTACGTTTATATTCTGTAATTGCATTAAAGAGCCTATCGATATGAGGAATAAATATGTCAATATTATTATTCGCATTGATTTGGTTATTTATAATTCCTACAAATTTCGAAGAATGATATGGAATTAATTCGAGTTGAAGCTTATTCATTAAAACTGATTCTTTGGCTTTCAATTTAAGGTCTCGATTTTTCAAATCTTTTGAAAAATCTGGTATTTCGATCCCAGAATCTTTAAATGGCAATAAAAACGCAGCTTGTTTCAAATCAAAATTGTCCAAATCATTAAAATGGATTTTACCATAGTTTATATGCTTTTCAAAATATTTACTTATAAAGTCTTCAAGACTGGTATATTTATGCTTCTCAGTTTTGGCAAATGAGTAATCTTTGTTTGTTTGGCTTCCTGGATTAAGCATTACAAATACAGTTGAGGATTCATAATTTCCTGTAAAGTACATTGGTATGAAATTTTCTGAAATGAAATTGTAGCCTAGAGAATTATTAAGATTTTTCGCATTAGGCATTATATCTTTTTCGTACAAGCTCGTAAGGTCCAATCTTATTAATTCAATTAATTCTTTCATGCTTTTACCCTTTCTATATTTCATTTCAAAAATATAATTTAATCAAGCATTGCCCCATTGCATCTCATTGCATCTTCATTCAATTATTATTTATCTAGTTAAACAACGTTTATTTGTATATTCAAACTATGGAGCAATCACTTTATGATTCATTTTACGTTAGAGAACTGAAAAAACGTCTTGAAAGAGACACCTCCATTTCAGTAAAAGAATTTCAGGACTGCAAGCAACTTTCTTCACTTTTGAATTCTAAAGGCTTTGATATATCTGCCCATACTTTTGCGCGCCTTTTTGGGATATTAAAAATAGAACACCGCCCGTATACGTCAACATTAAATATCCTATGCGAATTTCTTGGTTATAATTCTTATGCAGCATTTTGCGCTCAAAAAAGCCAAGAAATTGAACAAGCATTGTATGCTCCAGCTGATGCATTTACAACTGGTGACTATTCCTTTATTGCGCTTGAAATTGCTATTGCCAGTAATGATTGGGTAAGTACATTAAAATTTCTTGATGCATTTGATACAAAAAGCCTTCAGAAAAATGAAATCGTAATGCTGCTTGGAAACGCTGTTCGAAATCATCCTTCTCAAAAAGAGTTTCTTAAAGAATTAATCAATTCTGCAAATGGTAGATGGTTATTTTATGAAAGTTATGTGGATGAAGATGACCAAAACGGATATTACTCAAAGGCACTAGAACAATATTACAAAACTGTATCGTCCAAACCCGGTC
>JBIIWQ010000259.1:0-3629 GCA_044338805.1 Crocinitomicaceae bacterium | reverse complement strand
TTCTAAAGAAAATACTTAATTTAAATTCATTGAACCACTGATTTTTATCAATCATCCATTTTTATTTTATTCTTACATTTAACCTTTAATTCTAACCTAAAACTAATTTATTATGATGTGTCCTTTTATTATTATCGCTTTATCTCTTGCACTGATAGTGCTTATGGGAGGTTTGTTCTTATTAGCTTATGCTAAAAAAGAAAGTCTAGGAAAAATTACTAAAATTGCTTCGTATGTTGCTATTTTATTCGGAACAGTTGTTTTTATTGGTGGAATCATTAGTGCGAGTATGTGCAGTGCTTGTCACAAAGGAAAATGTGGTAAAGATAAAATGGAGTGCCATAGAGGTGGCATGAAAGGCGAATGTTCAAAAGGTTCTTGTGAAAATGAAGAAATGGAATGTCACAAAGGAATGGGAAAAGGTTCTTGTGAAAAAGGAGGAGAATGCACAGAAATCAAAATTGAATCTAATGACGGTGAAAAAGTTATTAAACAAGTGAAAATTATTAAAACAAATTAATTATTTGCGTTACCAATATTAAATAAGGATGTCATTTTAGACATCCTTATTTGGTGATTCATATTATTTTTTTGGTGGAAGTGCAAAAGCAATAGCTTCATGATCAAATTTACCGTTATGTGAACCATCACAAAAAGGCTTGTTCATAGAATGCCCGCAGCGACATAAACCAATTATTTCTCTACCTCCTAAATCATAAGTGTTCCCACTTTTATCTAAAATTTCGAAATCTCCTTCAACGCGCATTGAGCCGTTACTGTTTATTGTTATTTTTGTTTTTGACATCGTTTGTTTTATTTTTTATCGAAAGTAAACAAAAGCATTTGTCTTTCAATTAAAAAAATAAATCCGCCACAGATTCACAGATTATTCTTTTTTTGATTTTATTTTCGCGTAAACCAAGTAAAATGCAAAATGGATGTGATAATATTGAATTATTTTCTGTTTTAACCAATATTAATCGTCGTTACTAAAAAATAAATCTGTGCATCTGTGGCAGCAATCATTTTAAAGACTCAAAAGTAAATCCATTAATAGTGAAAAGTTTTGTGCTATTTTTGAGCTCACTAAAAAGTGATTAATAGTATTTCAAATGAGTGCAATCATAAAAGAAGATAAAACATTTCGGAATTTAACACGACAAGGAAAAGTTACAGAACCGACAGAATTTGTGAATTGTAATTTTATTGATTGCGATTTATCAAATAGTTCTTTTTCGTCAAGTAAATTCATTGATTGTACCTTTACAAATTGTAACATGTCGCTCACTAAATTTTCGAATTGTCAATTAAACAATGCTTTATTCAAAGAATGTAAATTGGTTGGAATTAATTTCCATGAGTGCCTCGATTTCCTTTTTTCTGCTGACTTTGAAGGTTGTATTTTAGATTATTGTTCTTTTTTTCAGAAGAAAATGATTAAAATCAACTTTAAAAATTGTTCAATGAAGAACTGTGACTTTACAGAAGCTAATCTAATGAAATCTACTTTTGACAACACGGACTTGCAGGAAACTGTTTTCTTTAAAACGAATCTTCGAGAAGTAAATTTTCTTAATGCTTTTAACTATGGCATTGATCCTGAAATCAATCAAATGAAAAAAGCAAAATTCTCAATATCTGGAGTTCCTGGATTATTAAATAAATATGGTATTGAAATTCAATGATTTTTTTCATATATTTATTGAATGCCATTTAATCGATTAAACCATTCAATTCTCGGTGAAATCAGACCACGATTTTACTTGAAGACAAATTGTGATCCTGAAATGATTGCCAAACACATTGATGAATGTGTTATAAAAGACAAAACGGTTTCTGCTGTTCGAACGAATTTATTGATTTTTCTTAAAACGCCAAGTTGGTTGCAGCATTATTGGTCTCCTGAAATGACTGTTCGAATTGAAAAAGGTGAATTCGCTGAGTACACAACAGTTTGTTGTTTGATTGGCCCCAGACAAGCAGTTTGGGCAATGTTTGCGCTTATTTATTCTGCTATATTATTGATTACAGTTTTTGGAGGAATGTTTGGATTAGTGCAATATCAAACGTCTGGTTCAAGCCCATATATTTGGTTGATTCCAATTGGAATAATTGCCTTTTCTACTGTTTTTATTTCATCGAAAATTGGACAAAAGAAAGGCCGTGATCAAATGTTGCATTTAGTGAGTTTTCTCTATCACAGTTTAAAGGAAATTGGTGATGTTGAACGAATTGAACGACGATAGTTCATTGCCATAGAAACTATGTGACCTATGTGTCTATGTGGTAAAAAAAAAATAAACTGTTAAAGAAAGGAGCTAATTATAGATCTAATCTAACAAGCTCAACAAATCTTCCTTCGACAAGGATTTAGCCGCTTGGCCATCTACTTTAATCAAATCGTCAATCAATTCTTTTTTGCTAGCTTGTAAAAGCATAATTTTCTCTTCAATCGTATCTGGACAAATAAGACGAATAGCCATTACATTTTTCTTTTGTCCAATTCGGTAACACCTATCTATTGCTTGGTTTTCCACTGCTGGGTTCCACCAAGGATCGACAATAAAAACATAATCAGCTTCAGTTAAATTCAATCCTGTTCCACCTGCTTTCATACTAATTAGAAAAACACGCGTTTCTTCATCTTCCTGAAATTTTTGAACGCGTCCTGCCCTATCTTTCGTTTTTCCTGTCAGGTATTCATATTTAATTTCACGCTCTTCCAGTTGGTTCTTGATCAGATCAAGCATAGTGACAAATTGCGAAAAAACCAATATTTTATGTTGGCCTGACTTCATTTCAATCTGCTCTATCAACTCATCCATTTTAGCGGATTCATTACCATAATATTCTTGATCACTCAATAAGGCAGGTGAATTGCAGATTTGTCTCAATTTTGTTAAACCTGCTAAAATATGCATGTTTTTATTTAACAAATCCTCTTTGTCATTTCCTTGCAAATACAATTTGAATTCATTTTTATACGAATCGTAGACTTTGCGTTGTTCTTTGCCCATTTCACAGAAAATAACCATTTCAGTTTTCTCAGGCAATTCTGAAGCAACTTGTTTTTTTGTTCTTCTAAGTAAAAACGGATTTAATTTTTGTTGTAATTCTTGCGCCCTTGATAAGTCCTTAAATTTATCTATTGGAATGGAATAATTATCTCTGAAACGTTGTTGATTTCCTAGTAAACCTGGATTAACAAACGAAAATTGAGCATACAAATCAAATGTATTATTTTCTATTGGCGTTCCTGTTAAAACGATTCTATTTCTAGCTTGCAATAAACGAACTGATTTATATCTTTTGGATTCAGGATTTTTTACTGCTTGTGATTCATCCAGAAATACATAATCGAAATGGAAATTTTTCAGGAATGAAATATCACTTAATAAAGTTCCATAAGTTGTGAAAATGATGTCGTATTTATTCAACCCTTCATGATCCTTTTGTCGGTCAACCCCATAAATAGTATGGTATTTCAAAGAAGGCGCAAATTTCTCTAACTCTGCTCTCCAATTAAAAAGAAGTGATGTCGGCAGTACAATTAAATGTGTCTTAAGTCCATTTCTTTCTTTTAGAGATAATATAAAAGCTATTATTTGGACAGTTTTTCCAAGCCCCAT
>JBIIWQ010000257.1:0-3635 GCA_044338805.1 Crocinitomicaceae bacterium | reverse complement strand
AAGCGTTAATAACTGCCGGCAATACTTCTTCACTTTCCTAGCACGAGAAATAGAAATTAGCATTGTAGATAAAATACCTTTTGTCAAATTTCTTTTATAACTCTTTTTAATTATTGACCTCTCCTGCCAAAAAAGTGGTTGGAAAACATTAAAAAGTGATCGTATTTTTTCAAATTTGGAAGTTGATAGATCTAACCTCTCAGTTGAACAATTAGTAGGAATTACTCGCGTTTGTTTATCCTTACAATTTGAAGAAACGATCAGTACATCATCGAAGTTAGCAGCCAAAAAACCAATTTCCGATTCTAAAAATGTTTCTCCTGAACCAAATGGAAAATCTGCAGTAAAAAGAATAAGTTTCTTACTCATCTTTTTTATAGAAATTTGGACGAATAAACAGCTTTTAATCCTAAAGTCAAGTCAGTTATCGCTTTCCAACCTAACCTATCTGCCTTTTCAACGCTCATTAACTTACGAGGCGTTCCATCAGGATATTGCGTATTCCATATGATTTCACCTTCAAAACCAACTATTTCTTTAATTATTTCTGCTAATTCTTTAATAGAAATATCTCCACCAGTACCTATGTTGATATGCCCAGAATCAGAATAATTCAACATGAAATAAAAACAAGCATCTGCTAAGTCATCAACATACAGAAATTCACGAAGAGGTGATCCTGTACCCCACAATTCAACTTGTTTTTGGTCTGACATCTTAGCTTCGTGGAACTTGCGTAGCATGGCTGGAATAACATGAGAGTTGTTCAAATCATAATTATCGTTTGGACCATAGAGATTTGTTGGCATCAAAGAGATATAATCACATCCATACTGTTCTCGGTAATAATCACACATTTTTAATCCTGCAATCTTTGCTAATGCATACGGTTCATTTGTAGGTTCCAAAAGTCCGGTCAATAAACTATCTTCTTTGATTGGTTGATCAGCAAATTTGGGATAAATACAAGACGAGCCAAGAAAAAGTAATTTTTTTACAGAACATGTATGAGAAGCATGTATCACATTGCATTCAATCATTAGGTTTTCATAAATAAAATCGGCTTTAAACGTATTATTTGCATGAATTCCTCCAACCTTTGCCGCAGCTAAAAAAACATATTCTGGTTGCTCTAAATCAAAGAATTGGTTCACTGCTTGCTGGTTTCTCAAATCTAATTCTTTGGAGGTACGGAAGAGTAGATTAGTGTATCCTTCTTTCGTTAATTTCCGAACGATTGCAGAACCAACCATACCATTATGCCCAGCAATATATATTTTTGAATCCTTATTCATTAGGGCTAAATCTTTCATGTCCACCTTCTACAAGGTACTTTTCTCTCTGAAAATAATTCACATCTGCTTCCATCATCTCTTTTACCAGAGCCTTCAAATCATAGCTTGGTTTCCAACCTAATTGTATGTTTGCCTTTCGAGGATCACCTATTAATAATTCGACCTCTGTAGGACGAAAATAACTATGGTCAACCTTTAAAATAACTTGACCTATTTCAAGACCTTTTACCTCATGATCTAAAAATTCTATCACACCTATTTCATGTAAACCTTTCCCTTCAAATCGCACTTGAATACCAACTTCATTAAATGCCATTCTTACAAATTCTCTTACTGCAGTAGTAACTCCCGTTGCAATAACATAGTCTTCTGGTACATCTTGTTGTAACATTAACCACATTGCCTCCACATAATCTTTCGCATGCCCCCAGTCACGTTGTGCATCTAAATTCCCTAAGTACAAACAATCTTGTAATCCCAAAGAAATTTTTGCGGCAGCACGTGTTATTTTTCTAGTTACAAAAGTTTCGCCTCTTCTGGGTGATTCGTGATTAAACAGAATACCATTGCAGGCATACATATTGTAAGCTTCTCTGTAATTTACAGTTATCCAATAAGCATATTGTTTAGCAACAGCATAAGGACTTCGAGGATAAAAAGGTGTTTTTTCAGATTGTGGAACTTCCTGAACCAAACCATATAATTCGGAGGTAGAAGCCTGATAAATACGCGTTTTTTCTACAAGACCCAATAAACGAACTGCCTCTAATATTCTTAAAGTACCAATCCCATCAATATCTGCAGTATATTCTGGTGTTTCGAAACTCACTTTAACATGCGACATTGCGCCAAGATTATATATCTCGTCAGGTTGAACCTCTTGGATGATTCGCGTAATATTCATCGAATCCGAAAGATCTCCATAGTGCAATATGAAATGTACATTTTTCTCATGTAAATCTTGGTAGAGGTGATCTATTCTATTGGTATTGATTAAAGATGAGCGCCTTTTTATTCCGTGAACTTCATATCCTTTTTCAAGGAGTAATTCTGCAAGATATGCACCGTCCTGTCCCGTGATTCCTGTAATTAATGCTTTTTTCATTCAAATCTTATATATCTCCAAATATAAATAAAACTTTTAATAGATTTATTTATGAAATGGATACAGTAAGCAGTTTGAATGAATATCGCTCAACGATTATTCGCTTTTTCTATCTCAATTTACTATCTTAGCAACCGATGAAAAAAGTTCTTATTCTTGCTTATGATTTACCGCATTATGTTTCGGTAGGAGGCTGGTATAATGAAAATGGTATAGCTCCTTTTATTTTTGCTTAATTTAGAAGTCACGAAATGTATACATGGAAAGCCAACGCGTAGAATATATACTTCAAAAAGGAGAAGGATTAACTAGTGAGTTCAAAAGAGCCGCTAGCGCATTGCCGAAAAACTTATTTGAAACTGTGTGCGCATTTTTAAATCGAAATGGGGGCACTATTCTGCTTGGAATTACAGATGAAGGGGAAGTTTGTGGAGTAGACGAAAACAAAATTGAGCAAATCTGTAAGAATTTAACGAATCTAAGTAATAACTCCTCCAAACTAGATCCAGTGTTCTTATTACAGCCAAGTATTGTTTCCCTTGGATCTAAGAAAATCATACATGTTTTTGTACCCTCAAGCTCACAAGTGCATAAAACCAATGGCAAGTGTTATGATCGCGGAATGGATGGCGATTTCGTTGTTACTACGCATGCTAAAATAAGTGAACTGTATATGCGTAAAAGCGCAAACTATAGTGAAAACACCATCTACCCTTTTTTGAATGAAACACATTTCGAAGAAGGTATCGTACAAAAAGCAAAAAATAGCATTCGCTCAAACCGCCCTGCACATCCGTGGCTAGAGTTGATTGGATTGGATTTTTACAAAGCAGCCGGCTTGTATCGCACAGATTTAATGTCAAATTTGGAAGGGTTTACATTAGCAGCCCTATTGCTATTTGGGAAAGAAGAAGTAATCACCAGCATGCTTCCTCATTACAAAATAGATGCGCTAGTAAGACGAATAGACAAAGACCGCTACGATGACCGAGAAACACTTCGTTGTAATTTGATAACTGCGTATGAGTTATTGATGCGTTTTGTAGCAAAGCATTTGCCAGACAAATTCCATTTGGAAGGTGATCAGCGTATATCATTGAGAGAAAATATTTTCAGAGAGGTTATTGCCAACTTTTTAATTCATCGTGAATACATCAATCCAAGGGTGGCAACCTTTGAAATCTTAGCGGACAATTGCATTATTAAAAACGCTAACAAACCTCATTTATTCGGTG
>JBIIWQ010000267.1:0-3491 GCA_044338805.1 Crocinitomicaceae bacterium | reverse complement strand
AGCGTATGTAAACCAGACCTATACTAATTAATAGAAGAAAAATCGTTGTCAATATAATTGCTCGAATTTTTGTTTGCTTAAGTTCGTTTTCTTTAGAAAGGATGGTGTTTTTATTCTGTTCATCCTCAAGAGCGGTTTCAGTCTTTTCCTTTCCATAAATTACTTGAAGTTGCGCAAATTGATCCTTATTGGCAATTTTTGAAATACTGTCATTCATTTCATGATAACGATTAGAATGAAAATAGGCTAGTTTATAATTTCGATCACTTTCAAAAATTTGCCCTAGTAATTTATGAGCATCCATTACTGATTTAACAATTGGATTGTTTTTATTGAGATTTAAAACAGAATCAATATATGCTTTTGATAATTGATTTTGATTCATTTCTTTATAGATTGTTGCTTTAATTAAATAAGCTGTTCCTACGTAATCCCATTGCTTAAAATTAATCAGCAAATGTAAAGCAGAATCAGCATATGAAATTGCTTTTGAAAATTCTTTATTATTTAAATAGGAGTCACTTAAATTCAAATATGCAACACCTCGCCCAAGTGGAAATCCTAATTTTTTTGCATTTAATAAAGTATTGTGGTAGTATTTTATCGACCTGTTGTATTTTTTAAGTTTTTTGGTTACCAAACCAAGATTATTATTCAAATTTAAACTTAATCGATCTTCGTTTTTACCTTGAATAATTTTCAATCCTTGAACAAAATCTGTCTCTGCCTCGGAAGTTTGTTCATTTTCTAATTTTATTAAACCGATATTGTTTAACAACATCGCATGAAGGTATTTTTTGTCGGTTTTTTCAGCAATTCTTAATCCTTTGAGATAATATTTTAATGCCTCATCCTTCATTTGGCGAGTGTCATAAATATTACCTAATCCGTTATATATTTCAATTGAATTCTCTAAGTATTTGTTGCGAAGAGCACTATTTAATAGATCAATGAATTCTTTTTCCGCCGCTAACAAATCAGAATCTGATAAAACAAATGCTAAACGTATCTTGGTTGAATTCACCAATTTATTATCATTTGCTTTTTGCGCAATTTCAATCGATTTTGCATAATTAGATTTTGCTTTTGGTATATTATATGAGAAATAATAAAAATTACCGTAATACTGATAAATCGTTGCTTCTTCGGTTAAATCATTTAATTTTTGAGCAATTGAAATAGCTTTTTGACCATTTGCAAAAACTTGAGAAGAATCGTAATAGCTACTTTGTCTAATGATTTTCTTTAAATCATCTAATTGTGTTCGTAATTCCTTTTGACCATATAGAACAGCAGAGTATAATAATATTACGCCCAAAAGTAGTAGTTTCATATACAGCTCATTTTAAACAAATGTAATAATAGATTCAATAAAAAAGCCATTAATCAATAGACTAATGGCTTTAAATAAAATTTATTCTAGTTAAACTATTTCTCTTGTGAAGGCTGGTATTCCAGTAACATCCATTCCAGTAATTAATAAATGAATATCGTGAGTTCCTTCATACGTTACAACAGATTCTAAATTAGCCATGTGACGCATTATTGAATATTCACTTGTAATTCCCATTGCACCATGAATTTGACGTGCTTCTCTAGCAATATTTAAAGCAATTTCAACATTATTTCTTTTAGCCATTGAGATCTGTGCAGAAGTTGCTTTGCCTTCATTACGCAATTGACCTAATCGTAAAGTTAGTAATTGTGCTTTTGTGATTTCTGTAATCATTTCAGCCAATTTTTTCTGAATCAATTGGAAAGATCCAATAGGAACACCAAATTGAGTTCTTTCTTTTGAATAGCGTAATGCTTGATCATAACAATCCATTGCAGCACCCAAAGCGCCCCAAGCAATACCAAATCGTGCAGAATCTAAACAGCTCAAAGGCGCTCCTAAACCTGAGCGTCCAGGAAGAATGTTTGCTTTTGGAACTTTTACATCAACAAATATTAATTCACCTGTAGATGAAGCACGCAAGGATAGTTTACCGTGCATTTCTGGCGTTGAAAATCCTTCCATTCCTCGTTCAACAACTAAACCGTGAATCCTTCCTGTTTCATCCTTGGCCCAAACAACGGCAATATCTGCAAATGGTGCATTTGAAATCCACATTTTTGCACCGTTTAAAATTACATGGTCACCAGCATCTTTAAAGTTACTAGTCATACCTGAAGGGTTCGAACCATGATCTGGCTCAGTTAAACCGAAACAACCCATCATTTCGCCTGTAGCTAATTTTGGAAGATATTTTAGTTTTTGCTCTTCAGAACCATATTTCCAAATAGGATACATAACTAAAGAAGATTGTACTGAAGCTGTAGATCGAAGTCCAGAATCACAACGCTCTAATTCTTGCATTATCAAACCATACGAAATATGATCCAAACCTGGACCTCCATATTCTTCAGGGATATAAGGACCAAACGCTCCAATTTCACCTAGTCCTTTTAAAAGGTGCATTGGAAAAGTTGCCTTTTCGTAATGTTCATCAATAATAGGGGAAACTTCCTTTTTAACCCATGCTCTAGCAGCATCTCTTACTAATTTGTGTTCATCAGACAACAAATCATCCATGTTATAATAATCTGGATGTACGTATAAATCAGTTCTCATTTCATTTCTTTTAAGTAAGACAAATTTAAATATATTTTGTTCACATTGAAAGATTCTTATCCTAGGTTGTTAACTTTGTTCCTTTGATTATTAAAATTTAATAAACGAAGTGAATTTAATTCAAGTATTTGGAAGCGAAAATGGAGAAATCCCAAGTGAATTATCAGTAAGAACTGAAACATTTACGATTTTACTATTAGGTGTGCTTTTAATTTCCTTTCTTTTAATCTCTTTAGCTAGATTGTATAATACAAAGTCGCTCAAAACGGTTATTGCAGTTTTTTTTAAAAATTCTTCTGTAGAACAAGAATTAAAAGAAAATATGAGTTTATCTTCTCTTAGTTCGTTCCTATTGATCTTAAATTATTTTATCAGTTTTTCATTATGTTGTTTCTTGTATCTCAACCGTTTTTTGTTGTTAGACAATTTATGGACAACTGTAATTTCAATAATAATTCCACTAGCCTTTTTTGTTATTGAGACAATTGGTCTGATTTTAATAGCTTGGTTAACAGGTGAAAAAAAACAGTTTTTTCCAACAATCGTAATCACTTTAACTGGGAATCAATTCATAGGTATCGCTTTTGCCCTGTTATCGTTGCTTTGGATCATGAATCCTGAATTCAATAAACTTTTTTTAAGTATCTTCCTTGGATTGTTTCTTTTAAAGTATTTTATGAGACTTTTGAAAAATTCATTTATTGTTTTATCAAATGGAGTATCGTGGTATTATTTAATTTTATATTTTTGCACCTTGGAAATTCTGCCATTTTTCATAGTTTACTACTATGTAACTAAGAATTTCCTCATATGATTTGAATGTTGAAATTAAATATATAGTGCATTGGCAATCAAAACAATATTAGTATCTCAACCA
>JBIIWQ010000059.1:0-8969 GCA_044338805.1 Crocinitomicaceae bacterium | reverse complement strand
AAGCCTGAGGGTGAAAAATCACCATATTATGATTTGGCAGAGAAGTATAAGTTGAAAATAGATTTTCGACCTTTTATACATGTAGTAGGCGTGGATGCTCAAGAATTCCGCTTGCAAAAAATCAATATACCCGAACATACTGCGGTTATTTTAACTTCAAAAACAGCAATAGATCATTTTTTTCGAATTGCTGAGGAAATTAGATTTGAAGTCCCAGATTCTATGAAGTATTTTTGTATTTCTGAAGCTGTAGCTTTGTACTTGCAAAAATATGTGACGTATAGAAAACGTAAAATTTTCTATGGCAAACAAACTATTGAAGATCTCGTAGAAGTGATGAAAAAGCATAAAGCTGAAAAATTTCTTTTGCCTTGTACAGATATATTGAGAGATAAAATTCCTGAAACACTTGAGGAACATAAATATAATTTTACAAAAGCCATTCTTTATAAAACTGTTGCATCGGATTTATCTGATTTGGAAGATGTTTATTATGATATGCTTGTATTCTTTAGTCCTGGTGGGATAGAATCATTATTAAAGAATTTCCCCGACTTTAAACAAAACAACACAAAGATTGCAGCTTTTGGACCAACAACGTCAAATGCTGTTATAAAAAATAATCTTCGATTGGATTTACACGCACCAATGCCAAATGCACCTTCAATGACTGGTGCTATTGAGCTCTTTGTGAAAGAAGAATTAAAAAAGAAATAAAATAAGAGTCGGTTTAACTACTTAATGGTCGGAAGAAATTTCGACCATTTTTTTTCTTAAATAATTTAAACTCAAATTAGGATTCCAACAATATTATTTTTTTCAAATTTTTTAAAAAGAACTTATTGTGTAACTTTACTTTCTATATTTACAGTAACTTAAAAATTATTAAACTATGAAAAAATTATTACTCTCAGCGTTAGTGCTTACTTCCACTGCTTTTTCGTCAAAAGCGCAGTTGGCAGATAATAGCATCGCCCCAGATTTCACCGTAACCGCTTATCAGTCTTGGCTGTCAGCAGCAGGAATGAACAACAATGGAACTTATAACTTATATGATTATTTAGATGCAGGATATACTGTCATTTTAGATGTTTCTGCAACTTGGTGTGGCCCATGTTGGAATCATCATTTAACAGGTGCTTTAGATGATCTATACATCAATCACGGTCCTGCTGGACAATTGGGAGTTAGTGCAACAACAACAGATGACGTGATGGTAATATGGTTAGATGGTGATGGCGCTACTGCTGATGCAACAATGTTAGATGGTTCTGGTTCAATCGGAAACTGGATTCAGCCAAATGCAACTTTGGGTCAAATTCCATTCCCAATGGCAAACCCTATAGCTGCAACAGCTAGCCAAATCAATAATGGTTATGATATTGCTTATTATCCTACAATTTACAAAATCTGCCCTAATCGTGTAGTAACAGAGGTTGGTCAATTAAATGCAACGCAATTCTATTCAACTGTTGGTGCTTGTCCAGCTCCAGCTTCTGCCCCGGTTGATGCTGCTGCTTTGACTTTTGATTCTGACTTAGTTGTTTGTGGTGGAAATTATGCGCCAATCGTTACTATTCAAAATAATGGTACTTCTCCAATGACTGCTGCTACTGTTACAGTTCTTAACGGTGCAACTGTAGTTTCAACAGGTTCTTACTCAGGAAGCTTAGCTACTTATGGTACCGCTCAAGTTACTTGTACTGCAATTGCTGGATTCACTGGTGGAACATTAACTGTTAATGTTACGACTCTTGGTGATGCAAGTGCAACTAATGGGACAGTAAATGGTGTAATTACAAATGCGGTTCAAGCTAATGGAGCTGTTGGTACAGTTGCAATTGTTACGGATCAGTATGGTACAGAGACTACTTGGACTATTAAAAATGCTTCTGGTACAACTATCGCTTCTGGTGGTCCTTATACAGATTTAGGTGCTGCTGGTACAACAACTCAACCAGTTGTTAATTTCAACATGGTTTCTAACATGTGTTATACATTTGAAATTTTAGACGCATTCGGTGACGGTATTAGCTCTGCTCAATACGGTTTAGGTTCATATACAGTGAAAGACGGAACAGGAACTACAATTGCAAGTGGTGGTGTGTTTACAAATGACGAATCAAAAGCATTCAAATCAGGAACACTTGCTATTAATGAAATGGTAATTGAAGGATTGAATATTTATCCTAACCCAGCTTCTGATGTATTGAATGTTTCTTTTGAAGCAGTAAACAGTGATTATGTAGTTACAATGCTTGACCTTCAAGGTAGAGTAGTTGCTTCTCAAAATCATTCTTCTTTGAACGGAGCTCAAACACTTTCTATTCCTGTTAGCGAATTCGCAAAAGGAAGCTATATCGTTACAATTTCAACGAATGGTATTTCAACAAGCCAAAACGTTATCATCAAATAAGATTAAACCTTAACAATTAGAGCTCGTACCCGAAAGGTTACGAGCTTTTTTTATGCCTAAACTCATCTAATTGTGTACTTTTTCAAAGCATTTTAGTATCTTTGACGCCTTCAATAGAGGGTTATGGCTAAAATAAAAAAACAAGACGCATTAGATTATCATTCATCTGGGAAACCAGGAAAAATAGAGGTGGTACCTACTAAACCTTATTCTTCCCAAAGAGATTTATCTTTGGCATATTCTCCTGGTGTTGCTGAACCTTGTTTGAAAATTGCAGAAAATCCTGATGACGCTTATAAATACACAAGTAAGGCCAACTTAGTAGCGGTTATTACAAACGGAACTGCTGTTTTGGGTTTAGGAAATATTGGTCCTCTGGCATCTAAGCCAGTAATGGAAGGAAAAGGCCTTCTTTTTAAGATTTTTGCAGATATAGATGTTTTTGACATTGAGGTTGATGCAAGTGATCCTGAATTGTTTATTCAAACGGTTAAAGCAATTGCACCAACATTTGGTGGAATTAATTTGGAAGATATAAAGGCTCCAGAAGCATTCGAAATAGAAAGAAGATTAAAAGAAGAATTAGATATTCCAGTAATGCATGATGATCAGCATGGTACAGCTATTATTTCTTCCGCAGCATTATTGAATGCTTTAGAATTAGCAAAAAAAGATATTAGCAAAGTTCGTATTATCGTTTCGGGTGCAGGTGCTGCGGCAATGTCTTGCACTAAACTATACTGTGCTTTAGGTGCATCAATAGAACATATTTGGATGTTCGATTCTAAAGGATTGATTTGCCAAGAAAGAACTGATCTGGATGAAAGTAAATTGCCTTATGCCAAGCATAAAAAAGCTATTTCTCTTTTAGATGCAATGAAGAAAGCAGATGTATTTGTTGGTTTATCAAAGGGTAATGTTGTTTCCAAAGAGATGGTTAAAGTAATGGCTAAGGACCCAATTGTGTTTGCTCTCGCTAATCCCGAGCCAGAAATTTCATACAAAGATGCAACTTCTGTTAGAAAGGATATTATCATGGCAACAGGGCGTTCTGACCATCCAAATCAAGTAAATAATGTGCTAGGTTTCCCTTATATATTTAGAGGAGCATTAGATGTCCGTGCAACCACGATTAACGAAGAAATGAAATTGGCCGCAGTTAAGGCGTTGGCTTCATTGGCAAAAGAAACAATTCCAGAAGAGGTGATCGAAGCGTATGGTGAAAAAAATATTTCATTTGGACGGGAGCAAATTATTCCTAAACCATTGGATTCTAGATTGATTTATTATGTTGCACCAGCTGTAGCAAAAGCTGCTATGGAATCAGGAGTAGCAAAAAACCCAATTTTAGATTGGGATGCCTATGAACGACAATTGAAAAATCGTTTAGGTTTAGATAACATTCTTATTCGAAATATTACTGAAAAGGCACAAAGCAATCCAAAAAGAGTCGTTTTTGCCGAGGCGGATAATATTAAAATTCTTAAAGCGGCACAAACTGCATGGGAAGAAGGAGTTGCGTTTCCTATCTTATTGGGTAAAAGAAAGAAAATTGAAGAACTGATTCATGAATATAGTATTGAATTCCAAGACGTTCAAATAATCGACCCAAAATCAGAAGAAGAGGAAGATCGAAGAATTGCTTATGGAAAAGCTTTCTTTGAAAAACGTAAACGAAAAGGAATTACCGAATTTGAATCGATTCAAATCATGCGCGAAAGAAATCATTTCGGTGCAATGATGGTGGAGATGGGAGATGCTGACGCCATGATCTCCGGAATTACTCGAAATTATCGTGACGTTGTGCGACCAGCAATTCAAACAGTAGGTTTGCAAAAAGACGTTAATACGATTGCTGGGATGTATATTTTAGTCACAAAAAGAGGGCCATTATTCCTAGCTGATACAACGATAAATTTGAATCCAACGGCAGAAGAAATTGCAGAAATAACAAGCAATGTTGCAAAAATGATTCGTAAATTTAAAGTTACACCGCGCATCGCCTTATTAAGTTATTCAAATTTTGGCTCTTCTCCAGGAGATGATCCTGTGAAAATGGCGAAAGCTGTTGAAATTTTGCATGAAAAGCACCCAACTCTAGTTGTTGATGGAGAAATTCAAGCAAATTTCGCCTTAAATAACGAATTAATGATGGATAAGTTCTCCTTCTCACAATTAGCAAATAAGGAAGTAAATACATTGATTTTCCCCAATTTATCAGCAGGAAATATAGCATACAAAATATTGCAAGAGATGACCGATGGAGAAGCTGTTGGTCCAGTATTAGTTGGTTTAAAGAAATCTATACACGTTTTGCAACTTGGCTCTTCAGTAAGAGAAATTATTAATATGGTAAAAGTTGCCGTTGTAGACGCTCAAAATAAATAAAGATGATTGGACATTTGAATGGTAAACTGGTTGAAAAAAACCCTACTGAATTAATTATTGAATGCGGAGGTGTTGGATATGAAGTGAAAATTTCGTTGAATACATTTTCTGCTATTGGTTCAGTAGAGGCTTTGAAAATCTTTACAAAATTGATTGTTCGAGAAGATGCGCAAATTCTTTATGGATTTTCAAGCAAAGAAGAACGAGAAATGTTCAATCACTTAATATCTGTTTCAGGAATTGGTCCTAATACAGCAATGATTATGCTTTCATCTCTTGTTCCCGACGAAATTGCTCATGCTATTCAAGTCGAAGACGTTGCGACAATACAAAGCATTAAAGGAATAGGTGCAAAAACAGCCCAAAGAGTAATTATCGATTTGAAAGATAAAATGTTAAAAATTGTCTTTTCATCTGAAAATATTTTCAATCAAAACAATACAAATCGATTTGATGCGTTAACTGCATTGGTTTCTTTGGGTTTTGATAAAAAATCTGCAGAAAAAGCCATAGATAAAATTGCAATTAGCGATGAATCTGTAGAGATATTAATTAAAGAAGCATTGAAAATCTTATAATTTGAAGTTACTAATTGGCCTACTTGTTAAGATGAATTCAACAATTATGTTGTTAATTCTTGCGTGTGGATTTATTTCTCCCACTTTGGAAGCTCAAGATACTTTGATTTATCCTATTCAAAATTATCTTGATCCAACTCAAACACAACCTCAAAGTTTTGATTTAGGTGACCCAACTTCAGTCAAGCCTACGATTGTTTATGACCCAGTTACAGGGACTTATATTTTTACAGAGACTATCGGCTCAGGATTAAATTATAGAAATCCATCTATGATGACGCTAGAAGAATACCTAGAATATGAGCGTCAAAAATCATTAAGAGAAAATTGGAAAGAAAAAATTGATGAGCAAACAGCTCAAAATCAACCAATGGAGTTCCCAATTAAGATTGGAAGCAAAGCATTTGAAAATTTCTTTGGTTCAGATCAAATTACGATTCGACCTGCTGGCTCTGTAGAGTTGTCTTTTGGAGTAAATTCTTCTCGTTATGATAATCCTATATTACCTGTTAAACAAAGAAAAATCACACGATTCGATTTTCAGCAACAAATTCAATTGAACTTAGTAGGTCAGATAGGAACAAAATTGAAGATCGGTACAAGTTACAATACGCAAGCAGCATTTGATTTCGATAATATTTCCAAATTGGAATATACTGGTGATGAGGATCAAATAATGCAAAAAATTGAATTAGGTAATGTATCAATGCAACTTCCAACTTCCTTAATTCAGGGCTCCCAAACGCTATTTGGTGTTAAAACCCAATTGAAATTTGGACGATCAACTGTCGATTTGATTGCAGCATCATCCAAAGGTAAACGACAAGAAATTAATATTACAGGAAAAGCACAAGTTCAAAAATTTGAATTAGGAGCAGATAATTACGAGGCAAATCGACATTATTTTGTGAATCTCTATCATCGAGATCATTACGATGAAGCGATGTCAACTATTCCAATTGTAAATTCATCAACCTACATTACACGCATGGAAGTTTGGTTGACCAACCGAACAAATAATACAGAAAATACGAGAAATATAATTGCTTTTTCAGATTTAGGAGAGGCAAAGCAAGAAAACTGTCAAGGAACACCTGGGAATCTATCTACCAATGAATTCCCCGATAATCAAGCAAATGGATTGTATGACTGGGCATCAAATCAACCTTTAGTTCGTGGATTTTCGAACGCAGTATCAGTATTAAGTTCACAAGTAACTGCACCTGGACCGTTTCAGCAAGCTGTACATTATGAAAAGGTGGAAAACGCTCGTAAATTAACAGAGCAAGAATATTCATATAATGCTTTATTAGGGTATATTTCATTGAATTTACCTTTAAATAATGACGAAGTTTTGGCTGTGGCATATGAATATACATATCGTGGAGAAACATATCAAGTTGGAGAATTTTCAACGGATGGTGTAGCAGGTCAACAAGCATTAATTTTGAAATTAATGAAGCCTACCATAACAAATCCAAGCAATAAAATTTGGGATTTGATGATGAAAAACGTTTATTCTATTGGTGCATACCAAGTTGATCAAACAGGCTTCAGAATTGATTTGTTGTATAACAATCCACAAACATCCTTATTAGTGCCCTTTTTCCCATTGACAGGGGTTGATGATAAACAAATTGTCACGCTCTTAGATATGGACAAATTGAACCAAAATAATCAGCCTTTTTCGGATGGTGTATTTGATTATGTGCCTTTAACTTTCAATGGAAACAGGGCAGAAAATGGAGGAACAATAAACACTAAAAACGGGAGAATTTATTTTTCTACTATTGAGCCATTCGGAAAAACTTTATCCAAAAAATTAGATGATGCAGGAATTCCACAATTAGTAATTGATCAAGTTGCATATACTGAATTGTATGATTCAACAAAAACAGCTGCACAGCAAATTCCAAGTAAAAATAGATTTAGCTTTAAAGGAGAATACCAATCATCAATCACTTCGGATATCCCATTAAATGCATTAAATGTTCCTCAAGGCGCTGTAACAGTTACTGCTGGAGGGATAAAATTAATTGAGGGTACTGATTTTACTGTAGATTATAATCTAGGTAGAGTAAAAATTCTTAATACCGGTATTTTAGAATCAAATACCCCTATCAAAATTTCAATAGAAAGTAATTCTGTGTTTGGATTTCAGGCAAGGTCTTTAATTGGGGGGCATTATAATTTTAGATTCAGTGATAAATTAAATTTAGGAGGTACCTGGTTAAGAATGATGGAAAGGCCTGTAACTCAAAAAGTGGATGTGGGGAGTGAACCATTCAAAAATAACATGATTGGATTAGATGTGGCTTATAAAACAGATGTTCCATTCCTCACTAAATTGGTGGATTTATTACCTGTAATATCTACAACTCAAAAATCTACTTTCTCATTTACAGGTGAATTTGCTCACCTTATTCCTGGTCAACCAAAGGCAATAAATAAAGACGGTACTTCATATGTTGATGATTTTGAAGGTGCCCAAAGTGCGATTGATTTGCGTTCAGTAAGTTCTTGGAGATTGGCTTCTGTACCTCAAGGTCAGCCTGATCTTTTTCCTGAAGGATCTTCTAAAACGCTTTCTGCTGGTTTCAAACGTGCTAAAGCATGTTGGTATTTAATTGACCCACTATTTTATCAAAGTAATTCACTGACTCCTCAACATATCAAAGATGATCCGTCAATGTTAGCAGATAGCCGAATGCGTTTAGTTAATCAAACTGACATTTTCCCAAATTTGCAGCAACAATATGGTTCAATTCCAAATATTCCAATGTTAGAATTGGCCTATTATCCTTTGGAAAGAGGAATGTATAATTACGACACAACGAATACTGTTAATCCAGACGGTACTTTTGTTAATCCAGAAAATCGTTGGGGTGGAATAATGCGTTCATTGTCAACGAATGATTTTGAACAAACGAATATTGAATTTATTCAGTTTTGGGTATTAGACCCTTTTAATGATGATGCAGAAAATGTTAATCCAAGCACGCAACATTCAGGTGGGGATTTATATTTTAATCTTGGAAATATTTCTGAAGATGTATTGGCAGATTCAAGAAAAAGTTTTGAAAACGGTTTGCCTCCAACGGGTGTTTCAATAAACGATGATTTGGATACTACAGCTTGGGCAAGAATATCGACCCAACAAGTTGTTGTTAATGCATTTGATACAGATCCTGCTTCTCGTCTAAATCAAGACATTGGTTTAGATGGATGGAATAATGCCCAAGAAAAAAATGCATTTGATGCATATGTGACTTGGGTTCAAAATAATACAACTTTATCTGCTGCAGCAAAAGCTCAAATGATTCAAGATCCATCAAATGATGACTTTAATTATTATCGAGATGATAACTACGATGTTGCAAAGCTTGATATATTAAATCGGTACAAGCATTTTAATGGTTCAGAAGGGAATTCTCCGACCACAGAAATGTCGGATACTGCAAATGCAGATGGATACCCAACGCAAGGTTCAAATACACCAGACTTGGAAGATATTAATCAAGATAATAACCTTGCTGAATCAGAAAGTTATTTCCAGTACCGTTTAAGTTTGCGCCCAAATGACATGG
>JBIIWQ010000256.1:0-3648 GCA_044338805.1 Crocinitomicaceae bacterium | reverse complement strand
ATGATTTCATAAGACAATATTAAAAGGTTCTATTCCAAACATACTCCCAATCTTTTATTGCTTCAAATTTCTGTTGAGCTACTTTATTGGATGGATGAGTTAAAACGGATTCAACAGAAACTGCTTTTAATTCTGGTGCTAAGTCGTTACGAACAAAGATGAAATTGAATCCTAATTCATTGCAGCCAACCAATTTATACCCTAGATGATTTGCCAAATTTGTCATTGCAACTGGAGAAGCACCGTGATAATCGATTTGTTTTCCAGGATAGAAATAGTCTGCATCATACGGAACAACAACATCGTTCATTCCAAATTCATTGTGCGTTTCAATAATAACTACTTGTGGATTGATACAGTTAATAGCTTCCCAAACCCAATAATCGTTTCCATCAATATCAATCGACATCATTCCAATTTCACCGGCTAATCCACCTTTAGAAATTAATTCATTGATGTTTTCACGCGTAATCATCGAATTTAAAAAGGTTGGTTGTGGTACATTTGGGTTTCCCCATTTCTTGTAAAAATGGCGACCTCTTTCGATTGCTTGTTTGTTTCCGTCGATGAACAAACCCGTCCAATCGAGGTGAAAATGCAAGTTGGCAGAATTACTGTTGATACCATCATCTGAACCAAATTCCAAGAAAGTCTTTACCGGATTTTCTATCATCGATAGTGTATACAGCAACAATCCATCTTCTTCGAATTGAGAAAAGTTTTTGAATCCCGTCATGGAAAAGTTAGGGATTACGCCAGTTTTTTTAGCAAGTTTGTAGCTTTTGACTAGATTTTGTTGCCTTAATTGCTCCGTTTTCGAAAAGCGTTCTCGAATTTTAAACCGTAGAAAATGTTTTTTAAGAAAGTGCTTTAATACTGGGTGCATGTTGCGAAGTTAATCTTCTATCAATTATTTCATACTATTTTCAACTCAAATTGTATATTTTTTTTCGCTTCTGAGTTCTTTCTGTTAACTTCGTCCGAATGAATATCTTTCTGACTTACGATTATGAATTGTTCTTTGGGAAATCTGCGGGTTCTGTGGATAAATGCATGATTGAACCTACCAACGAACTACTTAAAATCGGAAAAGAATTTAAAGTGAAAATGACCTTTTTTGTAGATATTGGTTATTTGATCAAATTAAAAGAATTCATTCCTGCTCATCCAGAATTACAACTTGATGATGCTAAAGTCAGAAAACAGTTGGCTCAAATCTTAGAAGAAGGACACGATATTCAGTTACACATTCATCCGCATTGGGAGAAGTCCTATTATGAAAATGGAAAATGGGTTTTTATTACTGAAAACGCATACAAATTAGCAGATTTCGATCAAGAGGAAATTAAAAGAATTGTAGTTTCGTACAAAGCATTTTTAGATGAAATTATAGGTTATAAAACCACTGCTTTCAGAGCTGGAGGCTGGTGCGTTCAACCATTTTATAAATTGAAAGCTGTTTTTGAAGAAGTTGGAATTAAATACGATTCAAGTGTTTTTCCAGGTGGAAGTTTTTCTTCCTCAGATTATTCATTTGATTTCACGAATGCGCCAACAAATTCACATTATTCATTCAACGATGATGAATGTCAAGAAGTTGAAAATGGTCCTTTTATAGAATATCCAATCAGTTCAAGAAGGTATTCACCGCTTTTTTATTGGCGTTTATATATTTTAGGAAGATTATTTCCGTCACAACACAAAATGATTGGTAATGGGGATTTTTTGGCTCAACCGGGACGCAAGCAATCGGTACTGACAAATTTTACGTGGAATCATATAAGCACGGATGGATATTATGCCTCAAAATTGGAAGAGACACTGAATTCATTTGAGCAAAATAATACAGAAGATTTGGTGGTTATTGGTCATCCAAAAGGAATGACATTATTTTCGTTGAAAGCAACGAAGAAATTTATCTCAAAAGCACATACCAAACACGTGTTTCGAACGTTTAAAGAATTGATTTGAAAATTATCCAACGAGAACATATTGACACAAAAAAATGGGATGCATTGGTTTCCTCTTCTTCTGATAATGCAGTATTTTCAATGTCAACCTATTTAGATGCTGTGGCAGAAAATTGGTGTGTTTTAACAGATGACAACTATTCAAAAGGTATTGCATTGCCATATACCGTTCGCTTAGGAATAAAAGTAGTTTACACACCTATTTTTGTACGTTATTTAGAATGGTTTGGAGAAGAAATAGAAAATCTTGAAACGATTAAAACCCTTATTCAAAACGAATTTCAACAAGGACAATTGAATTCGAATATTAACTTCGAAAATAAGAAATCAGATGAATTTATTTTTCAAATAAGTGATATTCAAGAAGAACAAGTGATTAATTCTCAAGTAAAACGAATGTTGTCAAAATTTGATAAAGCAGGTTTTACAATTCATTTAGAAGCTGACGAAGCAGAAATTCTGAAAATCATCAACGCAGAATTGCCTCAAAAAGTAAAATCATTGAATGATAAATCACTAACAAGTTTAGAGGCATTAGTGAAGTCATTAAAGATGAATCAACTTTTGAAGGTTGTAGCTGTGAAAAAAGAAAATACACTAGTAGGAGGTTTGTTTTTAGTTGAATTCAATCATTCTCTCTTGTATTTAAAAGGTGCATTCACTCCTGATTCTAAAAAAGAAGGTGCGATGTATGGCGTTATGCAATATGCAATTGAATTAGCCAAAAAGCATACTAAGCGATTTGATTTTGGTGGTTCAAGAGTGGAAGGAGTTCGAAGGTTTAATGTAAATTTGGGGGGTAAAGATGTAACATATCATTCGTTTGAATGGGATAATTCACCACTTTGGTTTAAAATATTGAAAAGAGCAAAAACAGCATGGAAAAGAAAGTAATTTTAATTACCGGCGCATCAGGCGGAATGGGGAAAGAAATCACCAAATGGTTCAATTCGGATCAGTATAAATTGATTTTACATTATCACCTTCATCCTGTTGATTTAAAAGCTTCTGATTCCATTTTTCATGTTCAAGCAGATTTACGCGAAGAAAACCAAATAACGGAGATGGTTGAATCTGCACTTAACCATTTCGGGAAAATAGATATCCTAATCAACAATGCGGGGATTTCAAAAAGCGCGATGTCCTGGAAAACAGATTATGAGGCTTGGAAAGAAACACTCGCCATTAATTTAGACGCACCATTCTTACTTTCAAAAGCGGTAATTCCAAGCATGCGTTCAAATAAATTTGGGAAAATCATTAATATTTCTTCGGTTGTTGCACAAACAGGAGCAATTGGAACGGCTGCTTATGCGGCATCAAAAGCTGGATTAATTGGGTTGACAAAAACGATGTCAAAAGAATTAGCGCTCAATAATATAAGTGTAAATGCATTGGCATTGGGGTATTTTAAAATTGGAATGATCGATGATGTTCCAAAAGAAATGCAACAAACGATTATTGAAACGATTCCTAAAAAAGAATTGGGTAACCCATCTGCAGTATGTAAAACCATTGAATGGCTTATTTCAGATGAAGCTGAATATGTTACTGGACAAGTTATTAACTTAAATGGCGGAATGTACAGTTAAAATCCGTTCAAATTCTTATTTTTGTTCATGTTTAGATTAAAAGCCAATACACCAAGATGGGTTATCATTCTGTTAGATTTGATACT
>JBIIWQ010000255.1:0-3649 GCA_044338805.1 Crocinitomicaceae bacterium | reverse complement strand
ATCAAGATAAACTCCAATTTTTTAGAAACCGAATTAATACTTGAGAATAGTGGTAAAAAAACAAACGGCAATATAAAGAGCATCACCACTTCTCTTAAAATTGGTGTAAACGAATGAGATAAAATAAATGCACCAATAAATGTTACTAGAAATATACTGATTGAAAAAATCGAAACCCCATTCCACTTTTTAAAACCGAAATAAAAAATTGAAGTGAGAAATGCAATCACAAGAATTGTAAATAACAACCAAGATTCATTAAAAAACAAATAGATGAAATCAATCGGCCAGCTTAATTTTGGAGCATCGAGCCATCCTAAACCTCCCCGTCCAACTTGGAACAAAGTAATTGGCAGATGCGGAAGAAAACAAATAACTGCAATTAAACCGCCAACAATCAAATATTTCAGATTGTTTTTCCCAATATAAAACAAAGAACAAAAACAAAGAACAAGTGCAACTAAGAAGGCAAAATAATGAGAGGTTATTGCTCCGAAAAGTCCAAGTGCTAGAATCAATGTCCACCGCCATTTTTTCAACTCGTTCAATTTCAATTCTAAGACTGCCCAGAAAGCAATCAGCAAGAAAAAGGTCCCTGAATTATAAGGTCTCGCAAAAACCGTATTTAATAGTGTAAATGTGAGGCCAACATATAAACCTTGAACCAATAAAGCGCCTAATTGGGAAAAATATTTAGCTCCAATTCTATATATTAAATAAGAATTAAAGATGTAAAATAATAAACTGGTGGAGCGCATTGCCCATTCAGAATCACCAAAAATTCTTACCCAAAACCATAACAACACTTGATAAAAAGCAGGATGCATGTCACCGACCTTCACTCCTTGGGTCCAAAAAATATCCCAATCCGTAAAACGTGTTCGATACCAAGCACTGAGTTCGTCATTTGACATACCTTGTTCAGACATGAAAATCAGTCGAACAATTAATCCAATGATTAAAAGCGTAACAAATACCCAGTGCTTTTTGAGTTTTTGCATTTAGCTATTATCCGTGTAATTCTTGACGCGTTTTTTCATACAATACAATTCCTGCAGAAACACCAACATTCATTGATTCAATTTCACCTCGCATTGGAATTCTTGCTTTAATGTCAGCCAAGTTTAATAAATCAGAAGTGATACCATCCTCTTCAGACCCTAAAATTACCGCAACGGATCCACGAAGATTAACTTCATAAAGTGGAATTTTAGTTTTTTCTGTGCAAGCCACAATTCTCATACCTAACTGTTGTAAATAGAACAAAGAATCTTTCAAACTCGTTGTTTTACAAACTGGAATTCTATTCAATGCTCCTGCTGATGTTTTTACGGCATCTGGAGTTACTAATGCAGAACCTTTTGAAGGGATTAATATTGCATGAACACCTTGACACTCTGCACTTCTTGCAATTGCGCCAAAATTCCTAACATCGGTTATTCTATCCAAAACAAGTATAAAAGGCTTCTCACCTCTTTCCAACATTTCTTCAACCAACGGTTCAATTACCTTATATTCAATCGGAGAAACCATTGCAATAACACCTTGATGATTCCCGTCAATCAGAGCATCTAATTTTTCAATTGGAACGAATTGTAATTGAAAATCTTTTCCAGCCAAAGCATCCTTTAATTCTGAAAAAAGTTCCTTGTGCATCCCTTTTTGAATCATGATTTTATTGATCTCTCTTTCAGCTTTAATAGCTTCAATAACTGATCTTACTCCAAAAATCAAATCCTCTGAGGATTTCTTTGTTTCAAATTTTCTTGGTTCGTATTTTCTGTGTTCCATTTTTTTTTATTTATAGACAATTGAAAATTCAACTTCTACATTATCTCCTAATGTTTTTGCAACTGGACATGCTTTACCTGCTCTCAATACTTTTTCTGCTTCTAAATCTGACCAATTATTCCCTATGAAATCCATGTGAATAATTATCTTTCCAATTCTTCGTGGGTTTGCTTCCATAATTTTTTGAACTGAAGCTTTCGCAAAATCAAATCGAATTGAATGTTCCCTGCAAAAAATTCCAATAATCGTAATCATACAAGATGCGTATGCCGTTGCAACCAAATCAGTTGGAGAAAACGCTTCTCCTTTACCTTGATTATCTAAAGGCGCATCTGTTAATATCTCAGTTCCAGATGACAGATGCGTGCATTTTGTTCTAAGGTTTCCAAGATATTCTACTTCCGATGTAATCATGGCATTTCAACGATTAAATTGTAACTTTGTATTGAAAATCAATAATTGATTCATTTAATTGGTAAAAATAGGCTTTTAATTCAAGTTTGAGCTACCATAAGAACAATAGTTGGTTTAGGATTGTTTAGTTTTTAAGGAATCCAATTGCATTTTTTAGTTTAAAGAAATGAGTGAAATTATAGATAAGGACGATTCAGGCATCCGCATTAAAAAGCCAAAATGGCTGCGTGTCAAATTGCCTACTGGAGAAAATTATAAAAAAGTTCGATCATTGGTTGACCAACATAAGTTGCATACTATCTGTGAAAGTGGGAGCTGTCCAAATATGGGAGAATGTTGGGGTGAAGGAACCGCAACTTTCATGATACTTGGAAATATATGTACACGGTCTTGTGGTTTTTGCGCTGTAAAAACAGGCAGACCAGATGATGTTGATATATACGAACCAGGTAAAATTGCACATAGTGTAAAGACTATGGGGGTTAAACATGCTGTAATTACATCAGTTGACCGTGACGATTTGAAAGATGGTGGAGGATCAATCTGGGCACAAACAGTAACGGCTATAAGAAATCAGTCGCCAGGAACTACATTAGAAACTTTAATTCCTGATTTTGCCGGTAATTGGGATAATTTACAAATGATCATTGATGTTGCGCCAGAAATTGTTTCGCATAATTTAGAAACCGTTCGTCGACTTACCAAACAAGTGCGTATTCAAGCAAAGTATGATAGAAGTTTAGAGGTTTTGTTTCGTCTTAAAAAAGGTGGAATGAAGACTAAATCTGGAATAATGCTTGGTCTTGGTGAAACGGATGAAGAAATTATTGAGACAATGTCAGACCTTAGAAGTGTAAATGTTGATATACTTACTATAGGTCAATATTTGCAACCGACAGCCAAACATTTGCCAATTTCTGAATTTGTCACACCTGAAAGATTCGATAAATACAAGGAAATTGGGCTAGATTTAGGGTTTAGGTATGTTGAAAGTGGTCCATTAGTTAGGTCCTCCTACCATGCTGAAAAGCACCTTTTTTAATTATTGACCTGTATATTTTAGATAAAAAATCTTGTGGAATTCTTGACATAGGCTTTTTAATAGATTAACTTTGTATTAATTAATTTTTCGATTGCTTGATAGAACTTGAATAATAATTAAAATTTTTATTTTATCTTGGCGGTCGCATTAACAAAACTTGTATATAACTATATTATGGAACGAAAAAAAATAATCATTGGTTCATCTAGTCTGGTTGCAATTGCAGTAATCTGTACAATTTCACTTTGGGATCAAAAAAGTTTCAAAGAAATAGACTCGAATAAAAATGTTGCAAAACAAGTTGCAACATCTGAAAAAAGAGATAATAAAACAATTCAAGCGAATGCAATTGTTACCGAAGAAGTTGCTGGAACGGTTCAACCTTCTTCAGAAAAAGTAACA
>JBIIWQ010000254.1:0-3661 GCA_044338805.1 Crocinitomicaceae bacterium | reverse complement strand
GTAAAAAATAAATTCCTGCAGTAATATGAGTAGGTGCGCCATTTATACGCAAAGCACAGTTGGAAATATTATCTGGTTTTTCATTTGCATAAATACAAACTCTATCTCCGGAAACATTCATAGCTACCGCTGTATTTAATGAAATTTCATCTGACGTTGGTTGCTGGCGAGCTTGAATCTCAATATTTTCAGAGTTCGATTTAACTAACACAAACTCCCCAACTGTTTGAAATGAATATGCTGCACCATCGAAAGAAGTTAAATGCGGATCACCAAATGTTCTTGCCATGACTGGTTTACAACTCGGACGATTAACAATCGAATAAACGTTATTCCAATCATTTCTCGCAGAAGAATCCGTTGCAATTCGCTGATTATCTCGTACCATTTGATTAATGATAGTTCTATTGGATTCGGGAACCATTCTCAACATATCCACAGGCGTTAAATCCTCAGGAAATGTTCTATCTGGAATGGTTTGTTTGTGCGCCATTGCAACAAGACAAGACGCAAGCCATTCTCCTCTAATTGGATCCCATTTAGTTAATTCTGTTCGAACTGGCTGAAAATCTTGTGTAAATTTATCTTCTTGAGAAAAAGATGTTGAAGCGTTCAATAAGATCAATCCAACTATAGGTAGAATTTTTTTCATAATACTTGTTTTAAATTATTCTATTCTGTGACCTCAGTCCTGTAACAAATGCTGTGCCAATTAAACATAAAAATAATGAATATTGAATGATTTACAATGCATCAATAAATCGCTGATATTCTGCAATCGAATTTGCTTTTTTGACGATTCGATAATAGCTTTTTCCATTTTCGAATGCTTCAGAAAAATATTCCCAGTAATGCTTCATTTTAATTAAAATGTTTCCTTCATTTTGGGTCTCCTCAAGATAGCTTTCTAACAACACATTCAAGAAATTAGTGAACACTTCCAATCGGTCTTCGGGAAATTCAATTGTGTTATCTTGAATCATTTCAAAGAGAAAAGGATTTGCAATTGCTCCCCGACCAATCATAAAGTGATTGATTTCAGGAAACAATGATTTGACATGTCTAAAATCTTCTACTGAATTTATATCACCATTATAAACCAAGGTATGATTTGACAATTCTATACATTCTTTGAATCTATCATGGTCACATTGTCCTTGATACAGTTGTTTTCCATATCGTGCGTGAACGATAATTTCACTCAATGGGAAATCATTTAATCTAGGCAGAATTGAAAGTATATCTTCAGTTGATTCATAACCCATTCTCATTTTCAATCCTAATTTCATTGGAATTTGAGGTATGACCTCTTCTAAAATTTGAAAGATTTTTTCTGGTTTATTCAAAATTCCTGAACCTAAATCTCTGTTGGCCACCATCGGATAGGGACAACCTAAATTCCAATTTACTTCTTGATAGCCTAAATCAATTAAATAATTTGCCATAACCAAAAAATCTTCTGTGCAACACGCCATGATTTGGGGCACAACAATTTCAAACGGATTATTTTTGGGTAAAACATCCTTTTTGGGACCTTCTTTTATCACTCCATCATTTGACATTTTGAGATAAGGTGCATAAAAGCGATCAACATCACCTAAAACGGATTGAAAGGCATTCCTGAAATGATGATCAGTAAAGCTTTGTAATGGCGCTAAGTATAGATGATTTCTCAATAAATTAGAATTTTGATAAAGATAAATTGTTTTAGTTGAAATAAAGTTATAATTTTCGGAACGGTTATAAAAAGTAGATATGGAAACAGCAATAACGGAAGGAGTTCAAATTACAGTTGACACAAATTTCAGATCTGATTTATCACATGTTATAGACAATCAATTCTTTTTTAATTATACCATTACGATGGAAAATCACAATAATTTCGATGTTCAACTATTGAGTCGTGATTGGTATATTTTTGACTCATTAAATGAGCCAAATTTTGTTAGTGGAAAAGGCGTAATTGGAGAGCAACCAATTTTAAAACCTGGTCAACAATTTACTTACATGAGTGGATGTGAATTATTCTCGGAAATTGGATTTATGAAAGGTTTCTACACATTTATTAATCTAGCTGAAGGAAATATTTTCCAAGTTTATGTCCCAATTTTCAAATTAATTCATCCACCTAGACTCAACTAATTCTTTTCCTGTAAAACACTAAGAATATTAAGGCTAATAGTGCAAAAGCAAAAACGGCGTAAAGAATATTTCTATGGAGTTTTTCATTTTCGATTGCAGCAATTAACATAGCTTCATGCGAATCATTTTTATCTTCAATTTCTATTTGATCTAGAGATTCTAAAAGTTCATTATCTGCTGTTTGATCTATTGCCAATTCAGAAAAATACTTCTTTTGTAAATCCACCACCTTTGCCATTTCTTGGTAGGCTTGTTCCCATTTATTTTGAGTTTTATAAACTTCTGAAATAGCTAGAATTGCATCTAATTCTTCTTGAACCAATTTCATTTTTTTACTATACGCTTCACTTTTCGTGTAAAATATTAATGCCTCATTATAGTTTTCTACGCCCGAATAATAGTCGCCTAAATTGTAATAACTTTCTGAAATAGATTTAGCATTTTTTGTTTGAATTCTCAAATCCAATGCTTTTTGAAAATAATTCAATGATTCATTTGTATTATTCTCTTGAAAAAACACAATCGCCATATTATTATATGCTTGAGCAATGAGTGACGTTGCTTTCGATTTAAATCCAAAATCAGCACTTTTTCGATAATATTCTTTCGCTAATGGAAAATTTGATTTGAGACCTGCAATTGTCCCCAATAATGCATAAGCACTAGAAACGGCTTCAAATTTAGATCTTTTAAGCGATTCAGTTTTATAATGTTGTAAAATCGCTTCGGCTTTATCATTATTTCCGATATTAATATAAGCTTGTGCTAAATTCACTTCTGCTAAAAAAGCTGAAGTTGGATCGGGTGATTTCTTGCCGCATTTTAATGATTTTAAATAAAATTTTTCGGCTTCTATTGGTTTTCCGTTGTATAAATAACCATTACCAATCTCGTTGAGTATTTCTGTCTGAATTACAAAATTTTCTCTTCTTTCAAAATACGAATTTGCTGCTTTTAAATATTCAATACCTTTTAATTGCTGACCTGTTCGAATCAAATAACTTCCTAAAGAACGTTTTCCAATATTAATTGCAAAATCATTTTCCCCTTCATAACCCAGCATCATTATTTGAACAGCATCACTTTTTAATGAATCCAAATTATTCCTTAAATAATAATTCCAATTTTCTAAGGATTGTGTTGCAACTTCCTGAATTTCTTTTTCTGAAAACTTGTTGGATGTGTTATTTAAACTTTGAGTAAATCCAAACTGAAAAGAGATTAAAAAGAAAATGAAGAATACTGTTTTCATAAGAATAATTTAAAGCAATGTATTTTGTAAATTTACATTATTGCAAGGATAAACAACAATTATAAGACAGTTGCACTAATAAAATTACAAAATAGAACGAGGCAAAAGAAAAGTTTTAGCTAGAGTTATCTTATGATGATGGCTAGATGATTTTTTTTGAACAACGAAGTTATTGAAAGTAATTTTATTGAAATTGCCATAAATCAAGTGTTTTACAATTGTCTTATCATTACTTTTACAAAAAAATATTTATATGTCAAACGCTAT
>JBIIWQ010000253.1:0-3665 GCA_044338805.1 Crocinitomicaceae bacterium | reverse complement strand
TCTTGAAAGGATTGTTGTGCTTGTTTTTCAATGATTTTTTTAATGAAATAATAACCTAAATCTGAGTATTCATATTTCTTCGTCCCCAAACTCGTTGCTAAAATCTGTTTGTAAATACTATCCGAAAATCCGTTTTTAATCCAAATATCCTGAGCAACTTGTGCCTCAAATCCGGCTTTTTGTATTTTTGAATAAATCTCAGTGTTTAATTCACCATTCTTAAGTGTTCGCTTATAAAATGGTATCCATGCAGTTAGACCGGCTTGATGTGCCATCATGTCACGAATTAAGATTGACCCAAATTCACTATTCCCTGTTACTTCGGGAATGTAATCAGAAAGATTATTTGACAAGCTAAATTTATTATCTGTTTGTAATTTCATAATTCCAACAGTTGAACCAGCAATTTTAGAAACAGATGCGATATCATACAAATCTGCATTTCTAACTGAATCGTTGGATTCATACTGTTGTGTTCCAAAACTTTTTCGATAGATAATTTTACCTTCAATAGCAACAACAATTTGACATCCTGGGAAAGCACCTTTTTTAATTGCATTTTCAGCAATTTGATCAATTTCTTTTAATTTTTGAACACTAATTCCTAATTCTTCAGGTTGAGAGAATTTTAATCTTCCACCCCATTTAAGCTGTATTCCATGTTCTCTCGTATATAAATGATTCACAGTAATCGGCAATGTTCCCACCATCGGGACCGCTCCAAATATCATTTGTCCAACAGTGTTTTGAAGTAATGCGTTATTCTCATAACCAACCATTACAGCATCAATGGTTGATAAATCTGTGTTGTTTTGCAAAACTAGTGGATTTCCAAAAAGAACTAAAATTGACTCCTTATTGGCAGGAATAGTAGCAATGAAATCATTCAAATCTTTACCAAAACCGAAATTATTTACAGGACGAACAGATCCCGAATGAAGGGCGACAATAATAACATCATATCGTCCACTCACTTTTGAAAAGGCCGTTACAGCCTCTCCTGCAGTAAAATACTGGTAGTGATCAACATCTGCAAATAAGTCTAAAGATTCACGGAAATCAGTTGTGTGAATACCAATTGAAACATGAGCGATTTTTTTATCTAGTCGTTTAATTGGTAAAATATCTGAATCATTTTTTAAGATCGTTACAGCTTTCTCGTATACTTCTTTCTTAGCTAAATCCATTTCTGTTTTAGTAAATACGGTTGCTTTCTTCGGTGCTACAACAAACTTATATTTTGCTTTTAGAATCTTCAAACATCGTTCATCAATCTCCGTTTTTGAAATCTCGCCTTTTTCGACTTTTGTTTGTATTGCCTTAATTGCTTCATTGACACTTTCTGGAAATAACAATATGTCACAACCTGCTTCGAAAGCTTTAACTACAACTTCAGTTTTACCATATTTATCTGCCACAGCTTTCATATTTAAAGCATCAGAAATAACCAACCCTTGAAAACCCATTTGACCCTTAAGAATATCTCCAATAATCTTTTTTGATAAACTACTTGGTGTTCCTGTATTATCTAAAGCAGGAACATTTAAATGTCCAACCATAACTGATGACGCTCCCATTCTAATTCCTTCTTGAAACGGAAAAAAGTCAATTGCTTCTATTGTTTTCAATGATTCTGTAACTGTAGGTAATTCAAAATGTGAATCTTTATCTGTATTACCATGCCCAGGAAAATGCTTGATACTTGTCATCACGCCATTTTTTTCCATACCTCTCACAAATGCCTTCACATGATCAGCAACCTTTTTAGGGTTTTCTCCAAATGATCTAAAACCTATCACTGGATTCTTTGGATTGCTATTAACATCTGCTACTGGCGCAAAATTGATATGAATTCCCATTTCTTGACATTCAAATGCCATCATGGAAGCAATTTTCTCTGACAACTCAATATCATCAGCGGCTCCAATTGTATAGGCAAAAGGAAATCGTTCACCGTCAAATAAACGCATATTTGTTCCCCATTCAGCATCCATGCCAATTAACAATGGAATGGTTGCCACACTTTGCAATCGTTTGATTGATGATACCAAGTTTGCTTTTTCACCTTGAAAAAAGATGATACCACCCACTTTTTCATTTGTAACAAGACTTTCAACCTCTTTTAATTTTTTTTCGCCTTGATTTGAATATGCTGAAACCATGAAAAACTGACCGATTTTCTCTTCCAATGACATATTACTCAGTTTATCCATTGCCCATCTGTCAGCATCACTATCATTCTTGATGGTATATTTCTCGGATTTTTCACTACTTTTTATGAGTGAGAAAACAAAAGGAGTTGATCCAAAAATCAACAAAAAGAAAATGATTGAAAAATTGCGTTTTGAATTCATACTACGAAAATAAGGACAAGCATTTGATTTGTGCAGTTTGAGTGTGTTTTTATTTTATAAGCTCAAAGGAAAGCTTGTTTAAAACAGCATTAATAATGTTACTCGTTTTTAGACATTTTTCGATTACGAAGCAGAGCCGAAGGTAATTCGCGGACATTAAAAAATTAAACCGCTACAATTTTTATCTTGTATTTATAGAAATGGTGTTCGACATATTGCGAATTCGCGAACTTTGAGACGTAAATGTGACCATTTGTCAGTTTTTGTTGAGTGGAACAATAATTGACAACAAGCTGACGAAAACGAGATAAAAAACTTATTTTTGTTCAAGAGGAGAACAGCATGTTATTGACAATTAATTACATTTTCACACTTTCAAACAGGTCTATAAGACCAATAAATTCAACGTTAAGTTTTGTTTTATGAGCGATGTAATCAAATTACTTCCTGATCATATTGCCAATCAAATAGCTGCTGGCGAAGTCATTCAACGGCCTGCATCTGTTGTGAAGGAAATGGTCGAAAATGCCATTGATGCTGGTGCTGCCAAAGTTCAAGTTATTATTAAAGATGCTGGAAAAACATTGATTCAAATTATTGACAATGGTTCAGGAATGACAGAAAATGATGCTGTGATGTCGTTTGAGCGTCACGCAACGAGTAAAGTTCGTAAAGCGGAAGATTTATTTGCTCTGACAACGAAAGGATTTAGAGGAGAAGCATTAGCATCAGTCGCTGCAATTGCGCACGTTGTTCTTAAAACACGAAAAGAAGAAACGGAAACTGGGGTTTCAATTGAAATTGAAGGAAGTAAAATCAAGAAAAAAGAAGCGTGTGTTTGTCCGGTAGGAACATCTTTTGAAGTGAAAAATCTTTTTTACAATGTTCCAGCTCGCAGAAATTTCCTTAAATCCGACAATGTTGAATTCAATCATATAATTGATGAATTTGAACGTATAGCGCTTGCTCATCCTGATATTGCTTTTAGTTTGCATCACAACGACAATGAAATTTACAACCTACATTCTGCTGTATTAAGGAAAAGAATCGTTGATATATTAGGAAGAAATTCGAATGATAAATTGGTTCCAATTGAAGAATCAACGGATATTGTAAAAATAACAGGTTATGTCGGCAAGCCTGAATTCGCCAAGAAAACAAGAGGTGAACAATTTTTATTCGTCAATGATCGGTTTTTTAAAGACTCATTTTTTAGCCATTCGTTATCAAAAGCATTTGATGGATTGATTCAGCCAAAAATGTTTCCTTCCTTCTTTTTATATCTGTCAATTGATCCAAAAAAGATTGATG
>JBIIWQ010000002.1:0-36908 GCA_044338805.1 Crocinitomicaceae bacterium | reverse complement strand
ACGTTCAACGATGATTAGAACCCGAATTCGTGTTAAATTCGGTTCTTCAATATATTCTTCAATTTCTACTTGGCAGCTATATGGCACTTCCTTTTCGCAATGCATGAATATTTTTTCTCGCACAATTTCTGAAACGAAAAAACGCATTGGTCGGTCAGAAAGCTCGTCTTTATCATAATAAGCTGGACTTTCAGGTACAAATTCAAGGATTCTATCCCACACCTTTTCCAAATTGAATTCATGAAGTGCAGAAATAGGACAAATAATTGCTTTTGGTAATTGTTCTTGCCAATAATTGATGCGTTCAACCACTTTTGTTTGGTCGCCCAAATCAATTTTATTGATCAGACAAAGTACTGGAATTTTTAATGTTTTAATCTTTTCAAGTGTTTCCAAATGATTCATTTCGTTTTCCTTCATATCAGTGATAAAAAGCAAAACATCCGCATCTTTTAGAGAAGCATTAACATAATCCATCATGTTTTCATGCAACTTGTATGCTGCATTAACAACACCTGGCGTGTCAGAAAAAACAATTTGATAATCTTCATCATTAACAATTCCCAAAATACGGTGTCGTGTAGTTTGAGCCTTTGACGTTACGATAGATAATTTTTCGCCAACTAAACGATTCATCAACGTTGATTTACCAACATTTGGACTACCGACTATACTTACGAAACCTGATTTGTGAGACATTTGTAGAAATTAAAGTGCAAAGAAACGAAATTTAACGGGGGTGCGCAAATTTTCGTTGTTTAGAAAGCGTTATTCAAATTGATGTCTCTCTTGGTTTCCTCAAATTTGTACTTAATTAATTAAACTTTTCTAACCAATAGAGCGTTCTTTTTAAATAATAATCGATAGGAAGATTGCCATAATCTTGGTAGTGATATGCTCCAAAAGACATTGGCTTAGCAGGTTCAATTTGTGTTCCTTCATGCCATTCGTTATAGGAAGTGATACCAATCCATTTAACCTGAGCATCAATTGCACTTTGAAAGAAATTATCATAATAAGAGCCATCATCCCGACTTTTGGTATTTTGAATATTCCAAGGTCTGATGCGGTTATCGCTATATCCAGGTCCAACAGATGGTATAAATTTCAGGTGGTGTTCATCAGCAAAATGCTGTAACTTCTGCCAATTATCTGGATTTGCGCCATATGTGAATCCTCGACTAGCGAAATAAGTATAAAAACCGTCAAATCCGGAATTTAAAAAGAAAGAAGAATCCTCTTTCCAGCACCAAAGTCCAATAATATCCGAATCAAATTCAGAATTTCTAAATGAATTAGGTTTATCATTTTTGCTAAAAACTTCGCACCATTCATTCGCAGAAATCATATATGAATCGTAGACAAAGAACAGAGGACGTTTTGTTTTTTCTTCGCGATAAAACGCTGGATGCTTCCCAAAATTTTCGATTATAAATTCAATTGCTTGTTTCGTTGCAAGTGGATTTTTCCGAACACACGGTTCGATTTGAAAACAAATTTTAAGATGATATTGATCAGCAAAATCTAAAATTAAAGGAACACTTCGAAAAGAATAATCATTCTCTCCAAGCCATGTAACAGCAATTACGCCAATTCCAGCGCTTGCCATTTCTTTCATATGACGATCGATTGTGACAGAATCGGAACTGGAATATTCCCCTGAAGCGGGGTAATAATCAGCTCCAATATTCCCATTTCCTTCAAATATAAAGGAGTTTGTGTCTTTGTCATTTTGTGGCATTACTGGATGCTTCCAATGGTGATTTGTGCCATCCAAATCAACCGACCCATACCAATTATAGTAAAAGCAAAAGGCATGTGAATTGAGAGCTTGAGCAGATAGAGGTATGCTCAAGCTTAAAGAATAAAAAAGTAATAAAAGCTTTTTATTGGTTATCAATTTCGTCTAAATAGGTATAAATTTTGTTGTCAATTATAGTCATTTTTATTATTTGTTGCTCAGGATTTTTAATTGGTTCAGACACTTGTTTTACAGATGATAGTGAAAACTCAATTAAAACAGGTTTTTGAAGTGTGCATCCATGTGCATCTTCCGCACTAAAAATATATTCTCCATCTGGCAATGATTTTGAATCATCCAAAAATGCTTGGTCATTAATTTTTACGAAATAATAATCTGTATTTTCAATTTCCCATGGTGATCCGCCGATTAATTTGGCATTCATCACTCCACCAACTGCATCTACATATGTTGTTACTGGACTGTTGAAACTTAATTGCAATGGAGATGGGGTTTCAATAGTGACATATTGAATAGCTGTTTTTCCACGAGCATCGCATACTTTAACGGAATATTCTCCATTTCTCAAATTATCTAAAACCATGGAATAAAATCCATTATCCCAAACAACAATGTAGGGTGCTTTACCACCACAAATTTCAAGTTCAATTTTCCCGTCCGTTTTCCCGAAACAAGAAACGTCAGTTTTTGTATATTCAATTTTTAAATCTTGAATTTTTTCTCGATTAGAAGCCATTGCGTTTCCGCTCAATGCGCTTAGAAAAAATATACCACTAATTAATTTTAAAGTTTTCATAATCATTGTTTTATTTATTAACTGCGACAAAAGAACTTATCCTATTTCGATTTTTTTCGAAATATCAAATGGGTTATGAAATTATCAATGAAAATAGTTAAAGAGTCCTATGTATAAATACGTAGGAAAGGGTTTTTTGTACACTAGAGATCCAAAATTTAGATCCGTTTTAGGAATTACTTAATGCTTTTGAATGCTGTGTTTTTTACTAAAATAGCTTCTAATAATTAGCTTTTACAGTGAAAGAATACAGTTATTTAAGTAGCAATTCAATTGTGCTTTCAATTTCTTTCAAGGTATTTGGACCTAAACCTACGGCAGAATATGTAACGATAGAATTCTTATCAATTATCAGGTGTGTTGGAAACGAATAAACATTATACGTATTAGCAATCTCGCTGCTTCCTGCAATTATATTATAATCAAAAGTTTTTGACTTTAGGAAACTCTCTATTTTTGATTTATCATTCGTTGCAAACCCGAGAAATACAACATCGGTATCTTTAAATTTGGCAACTAATTCATTCAACTCTGGCATCTCCATTACACATGGTTTACATTCAACAAACCAAAAATTTATTACTACCACTTTTCCCTTTAAATTCTCAAGCGAGTAAGTATTTCCTAAAATGTCTGTTACAGAAAATGGTAGAGCTTCTTTTCCCAACATTTCATTTTCATTTTGCATCTTATCTGGCATATTCGCTTGAGCTTCCATCATAAATTTTTTCTCCTCTTCTGAAGCTTTGCGTAAAACAAATGCTCTTACAACTTTATTATTATCAACATATGGTTCTGGCATATAATCACCTGACATCATAGCCTCCATAAAATCACTTTCTTTCAATAAAGTTAGATTTTCAAAATACATAGGTGTCGTCATTGGATTTAACATCATTGGTGTATTTGGATCAATATCACCGGGACCAGCTTTCCTAAGTCCTTCAAGGGGATTCAATTGTTTCTCCTTGCCAGATTTTTTATGTGAACTATTCTTTTGAGCATTTACATTGCCTGAAAACAAAGCAAGTATTAGTGTTATAAACCAGATTTTCGTTGTCATTTCCGTATATTAAATTTTATGATTTTCTCTTCTAAATGAACAGTTAGTAATTTATAAAAATAATAAAAAAGTAAGAACATAATTGTTTAGAAATCAGTATGTTTTATTTAATCGATTTAAAAACACAGACGTTTCGTCACTATCTGAGCTATTCAGATGAAAATCTTTGAGTAGAATTATTTAAAACTTGAACTATTTCAAAATCATTTTATAGTTTTGATTAAAATTGCACATACTTATTCAACAAGGATAATAAACCAATTTAATTAAGCGATTCCTTGTTAAAGACATGAAAAAAAATAAAAAATAATAAAAACAGGTTCAATGAAAAATTTGAAATTGGTAACTTTCTTGATGATAATTTTGATACTATCTTCTTGTGATTCTTCTGAGACGAAAGGTTCTTCCTTAGGAAGAATTATATTTAAAGTATTAGCAATTAGTGGTGGTGTATTTATAGGTAAAGAAATATACAAGTATTTTAGCGATTCAGCGAGTAAAAAAAACTTTAAAAATTTACTAGACGAGTACAAAATAAAAGACAAGGCTACTGTCTTAAATGAATTGGAAAATAACAAGGGAATTTTTGCTTTTATTAGCGATGAATTAAAGAATGATAGGGAAGTAGTGCTTAAATTCGTTTTGAAAAATGGAAACGATTTTAAAGATGTAAGTGAAGAACTAAGGAGAGACCGACCACTTATTCAAGAAGCCGTTAAATCTTATAAAAACAGTTTTGATGGAAGTAAGAAGCCTCACCGTGATTTCCCATTAAAGTTTGTCGATGCTGAAATATTAAAGGATCGTGACTTTGCCTTTAGTTTAGTGCAAATAAACGGGAATGTTTTAGAGTTTTTAGATCAAGAATTTCAAAATGATCGGGAATTTGTGCTAAAGGCAGTTAAAACTTATGGTGGAGCACTTGAATTTGCAGCTGATCAATTTAAAGCAGATAAGGAAATTGTAGAAGAAGCATTAAAAAATAACGGAATGGCTTTAAAACATGTCGATCTTGCATTGAAGCAGGATGCAGCAATTGTTCTTCTTGCTATCAATTCACACCCTGATTCATTGAAATACGCAAGTGTAAAATGTAAAAATGATCCTGAAATTCTTATCCAAGCAGTTAAACAGAGTGAAGATGTTTTGAAGTATATCGATCGATATAATTTTAAAAACAAAGAACTATTTCATGAATTGGTTAAGGCGAATGGTCTCGTGCTTAAATATGCTGATGTATCACTGAAAAAAGATCGGGAGATAGTTCTCGATGCCGTGCGAACTAATTCACTTGCTTTGCAGTTTGCAGATATTTCTCTTCGCAAGGATGCAGTGATTTTGGCAGCAAGTAAAAGCTCAGCAACTATGAATACTTAAATCATGGAGTTGCCTGCAATAGATTTCCACCTTCAAAATTGAAGATTCTGAAATACAATTAACGAACTAAATAACTTATTATCAATAATTTAGTTATCTTAGCAAAAATACAACTTATTTAACCATTGAGATGGGCTAAACCCTGTCTCCAAACTAATCACTATGAAAAAACTATTAGTATGTTTTCTTGCATCAGCATCATTAATTGCTTGTACAAACCAAGAAACGAAAAAAGCTGAAAATTCTGTAGAGGACCAAGACACCGGTACTTGGACTTCTTTAGACTCAAAAACAATTAAAGTAAGACAATTACTTGAATACTATGTCAAAAATGACACAAGCGTCGTTTATGAAATAGTCGTAGATACGATGAAGTTTAGCGATCAATTGGCTAATAACCAAGAGAACGGAGTAACTAAAGTAAATACAGGTGGTCGTGTTGGATTTGCGCAAATCACTCGAAATGATCATCAATTTTTTAGTGATATTAGTTTAACAACTGATAATATGAGAACTTTGGTTAGTAAGGATGGAAATATGGCTACAGTGTATTGGGGTATGTGGTCTGGAACGGGGAGATTTACAAAAAATAAATGTACAGTTCCCGTTCATTTATATTTCTTTTGGAAAGGTGATAAAATTATAAGTGGAGGTCGTTTTGTAGATCCTACTGTATCAAAAGAGGAGTTTGCGGCATCTCAAAAAAAATAACTAGTTCGATTTAAGTTTGGTAAAATCCGACTGAGACCTCTAGTGATAGGGGTCTTTTTTATTTTCTACAACCTCGCGCAGCGTAATAAGGTATTTATTGATTTGATTTGAGAAAGCCTAATATTTTATCAACGCTTTCTTTTGCATCACCATAGAGCATTTGAGCGTTTGGCTTATAAAACAGCGGGTTTTCAACACCTGCATAGCCGGTAGACATTGATCGCTTCATTATAATAACTTGTTCCGCTTTCCACGCTTTAATAACTGGCATTCCATAAATTGGGCTCGAAGGGTCATCCTCTGCACCCGGATTTACAATATCGTTTGCACCTATTACCATAACAACATCTGTACTTGACAGATCATCGTTGATTTCATCCATTTCCATTACAATATCATAGGGAACATTTGCTTCGGCTAATAAAACATTCATATGCCCAGGAAGCCGTCCAGCTACAGGGTGAATTGCAAAGCGCACTGTTTTACCTGATTTCTGTAACTCTTTGACCATTTCATAAATCGGGTATTGTGCTTTTGCAACTGCCATTCCATAACCTGGAACTACAACGATTGTATTAGCTTCTTTTAATAATTGAAACACTTATTTATGCTTAAGAATGAATATCTCGTTAGATAATTTTGGAATGTCTTTTTGAATTATTGCCCAAATCATCTCAGGTTCAACTGAGTCGTATGCGTGAGCAATAATATTTCTTAATCCAATGATGTTTTTGATTGAAGATATTTCGATTATTGGACTTATTTCAGTTATTTTTTTGATGGCTTCACCAAGTATTTCTAAATCTCGTTCGATTGCTCTTTGCAAAATTATGTCAGACTTAAATAGGATGAAATTATTGTCTGTTTTGGTTTTAATAGCTTCAATTTCTATAATGATACTTTCGATATCGAGAAAATATTTTAATAGTTTATGCTGCATACAATTCCACTTTTGATTGCTCAATTTCTTCAATTAAAACCCTATTTCGTAAAGATTTTTTAGTGACTAAATCAATTTTTCTTCCCATCAATTCTTCTAATTTCTCTAAATATGAAAAGTAATTATCCGCATAGTCCAATAAGTGTAGATCGTCAGAAAATTGAACTAAAAAATCAATATCACTTTCTTCGTTCATTGTTTCTTTTGCAGCCGAACCAAACAAAGCAATTGAAGATACACGGTGTATTTTGCTCAAGGCAATTATTTGTTCAATTTTATCTTCTATTATTTTTATCATTTCAAGTCAAATATACAAAATATGATTATTATATCGAATAAAATGAAAAAGCGCCAACCAAAGGTAGGCGCTTGCTTCAGTGTGGAGTCCAACCGACCAATTCTCGAAGCCTTTTTTGGGAGATATGGAAAGAATGGTATTTTAAAATAAATCTATTTTTTTAAAGGGTTGGTTAACCTTTTTATTGGAATATGATATTTGATCAAAAAACCATCTTATTATATGAGTTATTACAAAGGATTTAGATGATTTATTTTAAGTTGGTTAAAAAGACTTATTTTCGCTAGAATTAAGTTCGATTAAGGAATTTGAGTTGATTTTTAGACGTGTTGCCGTTAAAGGCAAGTTTAGAATGTCAGTTTTAATCAAATTAATAGTTAAAATCTTGCCTTCATCAATACATGGAAACTGAATATTGTTGTACTAATAAATCAATAATTAAAATGAGAAAAAAGACTACATTACTTATATCATTGTTTTTGATTTGTATCGTTCCTTCCATAAATTTTGCTCAAATATCCTCTCAACAAATTGATTCATTGGTTGCGGAAGCCTTATTAAAATTTAAGGTAGCAGGGGCTGCTGTTGCTGTTGTGAAAGATGGAAAAGTAATTCATTCCAAAGGCTATGGCCTAGTGGATATCAATACTAAACAGGTGGTAAATGAAAACACTAATTTTCAGATAGCTTCCAATACCAAAGCATTTACAACAACAGCATTGGCCATTTTGGAAGAGGAAGGAAAAATAAAATGGACGGACAAAGTGATATACCATATCTCTGAATTCAAAATGTATAACGATTATGTTACGGAGAATTTTAATATCCAAGATTTATTGACGCATCGCAGTGGACTTGGATTGGGGGTTGGCGATTTGATGTTTTTTCCAGATGGGTCAGATTTTACGATTCAAGATGTGGTGACTAGCTTTCAATATTTTAAGCCTGTTTCCGCCTTTCGAACTCAGTTTGATTACGATAATTTATTATACATGTTAGCTGGAGAAGTAATTGCAAGAGCCAGCGGCATGAGTTATGAATTGTTTGTACAAAAGCGAATTATAGAACCTTTACAAATGAACAATACCTTTGTTGGTTATTTGCAGAAAGACCACAGCAATTTGGCAACGCCACATTCATCTGAATCCGGTACAATAAAAACAATAGATCGATATGATATTGGAATAGCAGATGCAGCAGGCGGTATCTTCTCTAATGTTGCCGATATGTCAAAATGGATGATCGTTCGATTAAATAAAGGAAAGTATGGAACTGATTTAAAAACTCGGTTGTTTTCATTAAAAAATCACAATGAAATGTGGCGGATACATACCGTACTAGAAACGAATCAAAATCCAAGATACAATTCACATTTTAACGGCTATGGTTTGGGTTGGGTATTAACAGATGTAGCAGGAAAATTTGAAGTGTCGCATACTGGAGGATTGCCTGGTATGCTTTCTATAATAACGATGTATCCAGATTTGCATTTAGGGATCGTTATTTTAACCAACACTGAAAATGGAGGCGAGGCACTTTTTTCATCGGTCACAAATACCATTGCCGACAGTTATCTGGGCTTGGAGGATTATGATTGGATTGATAAAATGGTCGCATGGAGAAATGATGCTAAAAATGAAGAGGATAGTGTCACAAAAAAAACGTGGGAACAAGTTGAATTGGCGAAAAAAATTAAGGTGAAAAACGAAAACTTTATAGGAATATATGCCGACAAATGGTTTGGGGAAGTGGAAGTGTTTGAAAAAAATAAGCAATTATGGATAAAATGTAATCGTTCTCCAAAATTAAATGGACCGATGGCTTTGTATAATGCAACTACCTTTGCCATAAAATGGGAATATCAAGCGATGAATTGTGATGCCTTTGCACTATTTTCTTTTGATGAGACAGGTAAGGCACAATCTATTAAAATGAAAGGGATTTCACCAAATATTGACTTTAGCTTTGACTTTCAAGATTTAGAATTGAAAAGAATTGAAAAATAAGAAAAGTTGCAAAAACATAATTATTTGTTAGAGATCATAGTAGCTTAAGGTTTTTACTATATATTTGAGAAACAATGAGTTATTTAGTATGAATTTTCGATTAATTAATCATAAAACAAAAAGACTCTCAGCTATATACTTGACTGATGTTTACGATTTGTCTAATGGAAATAAAGAATTTATTTACTGTTGTGTTCCCAATGGCGAATTAGGAATTACGGTTATTCTAGAAGGCGATTGCCATATAAAAACAGGCGATGGATGGCAAAAACAATCGAAAGTTCATCTTTACGGACTAATTGATAAAGTTCAATTACTAAAAATGAGTCCAAATTACCGCGAAATTTCAATGGGCTTTTATCCACATTATCTTCAATTGTTTTTAAAAGATTCTCTGTATTCTACGAATAAAAGTAATGGAACGGATTTGTTTGATTTATTTAAAAAAGAGGAAGTCAATAAACTATATGAGAATTTAAGTCAGTGCAAAAATGATGAAGCCTTAATGGACAAAATTGAAGGCTTTTTGAAAGCTAATATTCTTACTGATGAATTGGATAAAAGGGTTTCAGCAGCACACTATTTAATTTCCAAAGAACACGTTTATAAGGTTGATGATTTAAGTTCAATGTTGAATGTAACATCCACCACTTTACGAACGCTTTTCAATCAACATGTTGGAATTTCTCCTAAAGACTTGATCAAGATACATCGAATAAAAGAGGCTTTAGATTGTCAGTTGACTTGCGAAGAATCACTCACTCAAATGGCCTATCAATTAAAATATTTCGACCAAGCTCATTTCAGTAAGGATTTTAAAAATTCAATAGGAATCTCTCCGAAACAGTATTTTTTAGATAGCAAACTCAGTTCCGATTTTTCCGATTTTCAACATTGGCGCTATGATAGTTTTGAAAATATAACTAAATAGTGATTAAACTCTTTCTATCATGAAGTTACTTTAAGTCTTTTTCCTCCATATTATTATTTTTGAACAAATAATTCACTTTCGATTTTTACAATTTTATATTATTCCGCAGCAATATTTTTATTGAAAAATAATTTAAAATTGTTAACCATGAAAAAAATAATACTAGCTACATTTTTCTTTTTCATTTCTTATTCTTTTATATCCGCTCAAAAAAAAGAATGTGGAACCATGGAACATCTAGAATATTTAAAAACGCAAGATCCACAACTAGAAAATAAAATGCTACAAAATGAGCAAGCATTACAAAATTGGATTCAAACGAATGCTGCCTCTAAATCTGCGAAGAGCACCATCATAACTATTCCCGTTGTTGTTCATGTCGTTTATAAAAATCCAACGGAGAATATAAGTACTGCGCAGGTTTTAGCACAAATAGCTATTTTAAATAATGATTATAGAAGATTAAATGCTGACACTTCAGCTACTCCTTCAGTCTTTGCAGCAGTTGGAGCAGATTGTGAAATCGAGTTTTGTCTTGCCACAACAGATCCAAATGGAAATAGCACATCGGGAATTACTAGAACTGCTACTTCACAAACTAGCTTTTCCCCTGGAACTTTTAATGGGTTAAATTATACAAATGATGGAGTTAAATATACATCACAAGGGGGTATTGATGCCTGGAATACCACACAGTATTTAAATATTTGGGTTTGTGATATAGATGGATTATACGGTTATGCGACGTTTCCTGGCAGCCCCGCTAGTTCTGATGGAGTTGTAGTTGATTTTACAAGGTTTGGCAATTTTACAGCAGGTATGACCTCTTTTACAATAAGAACTCCAACTCATGAAATAGGACATTGGTTAAACTTAAGTCATACTTGGGGTGAAAACTGGTTAACGACATCTAATTGTGGTGATGATTTTTGTAATGATACGCCAACAGAGTCAGATGCAACTTATGGAAATCCAACATTTCCTTATAATGCATTTAACGCATGTAATTCGGGAGCTAATGGTGAAATGTATATGAATTTTATGGAATATACAGATTGCAGGAATATGTTTACAGAAGATCAAAAGACTAGAATGCGAGCTGCCATAATTGCATTAAGACCTGGCTTTCTTAACAGTGTATGTCAGGCGGGAGTTGTATATGGTTGCACTGATCCTTTAGCGTGCAACTATTCTCCATTAGCTACTGTTAATGTTGATTGTAATTATACTTCCTGTGCGGGTTGTATGGACCAAGAGGCATATTCTTACGATTCTTTAGTTTCTATAAGTGATACTACTTTATGCTTGTACTGTGATGTTTCAGCTTCAACAGTTGTTGTTAGCGCAAGTAGCACAGGCGCATTAGATGGTTCTATTGATTTATCAGTGGAGGGTTGGAATTGTGCTGCACCTGCTACTTTAGCTTCCAACCTCGCAGCAGCTTCGGGCAATCCAGCTTCGGGCTCAAGTGGAGTAATGTTCAACATGATAAACACTTCTGGGTACCCATTAACTATTACAGGAATTTCTCAAGGTAGCTGTGGCTTCTACACCGGTATAGCTTCCAGTTACAATATTTATTATTATCCTGGTTCATATGTTCCTCAGATAGGCAGTGCAAGTGGTTGGGTAGCACTTGCAACGAATGCAGGTAGTACACTTTATGGAGGAGGAACACTAACGAATCCTGTATATAGTACTGTAATTCCAATGACAGCAGTGACAATACCAGCTGGTGGAACATACGGTTTTTATTTAGGTCTTAATGGAATATTATCATATACAATTGCTACTGGAATAGGCGGTGTCACTCCTTGGGGCAGTAATGGGGCACTTACCATTACTGCTGGGCATGGTGGTACTTTTCCAAGTCCAACTTATACGCCAAGAGCTCCCCTTATTCAAGTTCATTACGAAACTAATAATTCAGCACTTACTTATGCATGGTCTAATGGTGCAACAACTGAAGATCTTACTGGCCTTGCTCCAGGAACTTATTCTGTAACAGCTACTGATTGTAATGGTTGTAATGCTTCAGCAACAGTTGACTTAGGCGTGGTTGGTTTAAGTGAGGAGGGTTTAAATGTTATTTTTATACATCCGAATCCTACAAAAGATGTTCTATATTTTAGTGAAACAGCCGATAAAGCCGAGGTTTTAGATTTGCATGGAAGAATTGTTAAAACCACTATAAATACGAACAATGTTGATGTTAAAAATTTATCCGCTGGTGCATACTTAATAAGATTAACGATTAACGATACCTTCACGGTTCATAGATTTGTAAAAGAGTAAATTTCTTTATTCTTCTGTGGCGATAGCTTTGTCTCTCAGGTATAACTATTAATTACTAAAAAGAAAATTATGAAAGTGCAAAAAGTATTACTCATTGGAATCACACTCCTTACGTGTATTGCAAGCGCGAAAGCCCAAAATGTAAACATTCCTGATGCTATTTTTAAAGCGGCATTGGTAAATAATGCAAGTATCAATACCAATATGGATGCTGAAATTCAAGTCTCAGAAGCAACTGTATACAACGGATCCATTAATGTGTCTTATTTAAATATTGCTGACTTAACAGGAATTGAAGCCTTTACTGCGCTTATTGGTTTAGACTGTAAATATATTAATTCACTAACAAGTTTAGATCTTTCTGGTGCAACTGCGCTATGGGGTTTAGACTGTTCGCATAATAATTCACTAACAAGTGTAGATGTTTCTGGTGCAACTGCGCTAACTTATTTACGCTGCGACTATAACCCTCTTTTAAGTGTTTTAGATGTTTCTGCAAACACTGCGCTAACTTCTTTATACGCTGATAACAATGATTTACTGACAAGTTTAGATGTTTCTACCAACATAGCACTAACTTCTTTAGAATGTTCGTATAATAATTCACTAACAAATTTGAATGTTTCCGGTGCAACTGCGCTAACTTCTTTAATCTGTGCTGCGAATAATTCACTTACAAGTCTAGATGTTTCTGCAAACACTGCGCTAACTTCTTTAGAATGTTCGAATAATTCACTGACAAATTTGAATGTTTTGGGTGCAACTGCGCTTACGACTTTATATTGCAATGGAAATAATTCGCTAACAAGTATAGATGTTTCTGCAAATACTGCGCTAACGTTGTTAGTCTGTTCGGATAATAATTTACTAACAAGTATTGATATTTCTGCAAACACTGCGCTAACTTTGCTCTCCTGCGAAGGAAATAATTCATTAACAAGTTTAGATGTTTCTGCAAACTCTGCGCTTTCGACTTTATACTGCGATGGAAATAATTCACTAACAAATTTGTACGTTTCTGGGGCAACTGCGCTAACTTATTTATTCTGCGATGGAAATAATTCACTAACAAGTTTAGATGTTTCTGGTGCAACTGCGCTAACGAATTTGCAATGCAACGGGAATAATTCACTTACAAATTTGAATGTTTCTAGTGCAACTGCGCTAACGAATTTACAATGCGGTGGAAATAATTCACTTGCAAATTTGAATGTTACTGGTGCAACTGCGCTAACGTCTTTAGACTGTTCGTATAATAATTCACTCACAAATTTGAATGTTTCTGGTGCAACTGCGCTAGCTTATTTAGGCTGTAATACAAACCCTCTTTTAAGTGTTTTAGATGTTTCTGGTGCAACTGTACTTACGACTTTATACTGCAGTGGAAATAATTCACTTACAAATTTGAATGTTTCTAGTGCAACTGCGCTAACTTCTTTGGACTGCAGTACAAACCCTCTTTTAAGTATTTTAGATGTTTCCGGTGCAACTGCGCTTACAACTTTATACTGCGGTGGTAATAATTCACTTACAAATTTGAATGTTTCTGGTGCAACTGCGCTAACTTCATTGGACTGTTCTTCTAATAATTCATTAACAAATTTAGATGTTTCTGGTGCAACTGCGCTTGATTCTTTAGTCTGTAATAATAACCCTCTTTTAAGCATTTTAAATGTCTCTAGTGCAACTTCGCTAACTTCTTTAACGTGCGTCAACGACTCTCTTTTAAGTATTTTAGATATTTCTGCAAATACAGCGCTAACTTATTTTATCTGTGCTGGTAATAATTCACTTACAAGTTTAGATGTTTCTGCAAATACAGCGCTAACTTATTTAGGCTGTGATGGTAATAATTTACTAACAAGTATAGATCTTTCTGCAAATACTGCGCTAACTTCTTTATCCTGTTCTTATAATAATTTGCTGACAAGCTTAGATCTTTCTGCAAACACTGCGCTAACTTCTTTACAATGTGCTTATAATAATTCACTACCAATCTTAGATGTTTCTGCAAACACTGCGCTTATTGGTTTATACTGCGTGCACAATAATTTACTAACAAGTTTAAATGTTTCTACAAACGCTGCGCTAGGTTCTTTAGATTGTTTTAATAACCAATTAACAAGCTTAGATGTTTCTGCCTGTCCAGCACTTAACTTTTTGTACTGTCAAAACAATCAACTAACAAGTTTGGATCTCCGTAATGGCAATAATGTAAATTCCTTGTATTATTTCGATGCTACTAACAATCCCAACCTAAGCTGCGTTGATGTAAATAATCCTGCATGGAGCAATATTAATTGGTGGATGGATGTTGATCCAACGGTTACATTTAGTCAAAACTGCAGCGCCTTAGGAATTAACAACAGCAACCAAAGTAAGGCGACTATGGTATATCCCAACCCAACAACTGGAGATATTTACTTTTCTGAGCTAGGCAATATTACATTGAACGACCTTTCAGGGAAACTACTTTTAGAACAGAAAAACACGAAGCATTTAGATATTTCGAAGTTACCTGCAGGAATGTACTTTTTGCGTGTTGGTGAAAACAATAATCAACTAGTTAAAGTGATAAAAGAATAAAAAACAATTTAACCGAAAAAAATACAAAAAATGATAAAAAATACCCGTCCGCCGTTAGGCGTGAAATCAATACCCATAGTGCTTTTAGCGATAGGATTTCTATCAGCAGGCTTTGCACAAGCACAACAATCGGCTCATGCCGCAGGCGGTGATGCCACAGGAAGCGGAGGGTCTGCGGCCTACAGTGTAGGACAAGTAGTTTATACAGCAAATAACAGTCCTTCTGGCACAGTAAGTCAAGGGGTGCAACAAGCCTACGAAATCTTTTTAATAGGTATTAATGAAACTGAATTAAACAGTTCACTTTTGGTATTTCCAAATCCTATTGTCGATAATTTAACCTTGCAAATAAGCGATTACAACAACGAAAAGTTATCGTATCAGCTATTTGACATGCAAGGTAAACTATTAAGCAACGCACAAATAATTGCCCAGCAAACACAAATAAAGACAGCAAGTTTGCCACCTGCAACTTACTTCATTAAAGTCCTAAACCAAGAAAATAAACACGTTCAATCATTTAAAATAATTAAAAACTAAAAACCATGAAAAAAATCTATTCAATCCTAGCAGGGTTATTATTAACAGCAAGCGTTTTCGCCCAAGCGCCACAAAAAATGAGCTATCAAGCGGTGATTCGCAACAGTAGTAATGCATTAATAACATCAACTCCAGTAGGAATGCAAATAAGTGTATTGCAAGGTTCATTAACTGGTACAGCGGTTTATGTAGAAACGCAAACGCCAAGTACCAACGCCAATGGCTTGGTAAGTGTAGAAATTGGAAGCGGAACAGTTGTATCTGGTAATTTTTCCACTATCAACTGGGACAATGGTCCTTACTTCATTAAAACCGAAACCGACCCAACAGGCGGCACAGTTTATTCAATAGTTGGCACAAACGAATTAATGAGTGTTCCTTATGCTTTGAATGCAGCTAATGCAAACGTTGGCGGTTTTACCCACTACCTTGGCGAAGCCTTTAACGGTGGTATTATTTATTACTTATACAAAGGCAGTGATGGTTTAGAGCATGGCTTAATTGTAGCTCTGACCGAAAGCACGCCACTTGCTTGGCAAACAACAGGCACATTAGTAAATGCAAACCGTACCGAAGATGGCGCTTATAATACAGCTTTAATGACGGGAAGCCCAGTGGCGGCATACATTGCAACATTGGGAACTGGTTGGTATTTGCCAAGTGTAGACGAACTAGGATTGTTGTTTTACAATCGTTACAGTGCCCAAAAAGGCTTACGTTTGGGCGGTAACACCCTACTGCAATGGAATTCACTTACAGCTTGGTATTGGAGCAGTAGCGAGTATGACGCAAGCTATGCTTTCCGCTATAGCTTCTTAGATGGTGTTGCTGATCAAAATATTAAGACAACTGCATGCTATGTGCGAGCAGTAAGGGCTTTTTAATAGAGGTGGAATACTTTAAACGGTTCCGGTGCTTGATGAAGCAGCCATTAGCAATAAATCCCAGACAATATATGCCTGGGATTTATTTATTGTAATTGTAAAACTACTATTATTACTTAGTAAAAGTAATTGTAGAAATGGAGGTTACTCCTCCAATTTGCGCTGTATTTTTTATTTTAAGTGTCCATTGTATGGCCTTCTCAATGTTTAATTGCTCAAACTCGTCCAACTCTTCTTGGGTTGTTATAGATTTCCACCTTCAAAACTGAGGATTCTGAAATACAATTAACGACCTAAATATTTTATTATCAATAATTTAGTTATCTTAGCAAAAACACAACTAATTTAACCATTGAGATGGGCTAAACCCTGTTTCCAAACTAATCACTATGAAAAAACTATTATTATGTTTTCTTGCATCAGCATCATTAATTGCTTGTACAAACCAAGAAACGAAAAAAGCTGAAAATTCTGTAGAGGACGAAGACACAGGTACTTGGACTTCTTTAGACTCAAAAACAATTAAAGTAAGACAATTACTTGAATACTATGTCAAAAATGACACAAGCGTCGTTTATGAAATAGTTGCTGATACGATGAAGTTTAGCGATCAATTGGCTAATAACCAAGAGAACGGAGTAACTAAAGTAAATACAGGTGGTCGTGTTGGATTTGCGCAAATCACTCGAAATGATCATCAATATTTTAGTGATATTAGTTTAACAACTGATAATATGAGAACTTTGGTTAGTAAGGATGGAAATATGGCTACAGTGTATTGGGGTATGTGGTCTGGAACGGGGAGATTTACAAAAAATAAATGTACAGTTCCCGTTCATTTATATTTCTTTTGGAAAGGTGATAAAATTGTAAGTGGAGGTCGTTTTGTAGATCCTACGGTATCAAAAGAGGAGTTTGCGGCATCTCAAAAAAAATAACTAGTTCAATTTAAGTTTGGTAAAATACGACTGAGACCTCTAGTGATAGAGGTCTTTTTTATTTTCTACAACCTCGCGCAGCGTAATAAGGTATTTATTGATTAGCTTCAACCAAATTCTGACCTTGAACCCAAGAATATTTCAAACTATTTCCAGTTTACTTTTAAAACAATCAATTTGTTTGATGGGCCTTGTAGGGATATAAAAAAGGGGATTCCGACTTTTTAGCCAAAATCCCCACTTGGGTGGTCCCACTTGGAATCGAACCAAGCACCTACTGATTATGAGTCAGTTGCTCTAACCGAATGAGCTATGGGACCGTGAATTGTTTAACCAATTCGGGATGCAAATATACTAATTCATCTGCAAATATCAAGCACTGTATGAAGAATTAATTTACACTAGCAGTTCGCATTCTAAATACCAACATGGTAAGTACTCCGAATAAAACTGCGGCAAAAATCAAATGACTTGTTTGAACTAAACCTGGCATATTTGCATACGCTAAAAGAACTCCAGAAAATAATTCTAATCCCAATATCACAAATGCTGTTCGAATGATTGTATGTTTTGACGTTTTTTCATTCTTCCAAATCATAAAGGTCATTAAAACCAAAACAAGCCAAGAAAAACTTCTATGAATAATAAAAGTCCAATTCAAATGTTCCGTCCATGCTTCTCGCTCGTAACCCGCTTTTTTTAATTCATCAATGAATTCTCTCACTTGTGTTCCCAAGAACATTTGGTAAAATGTAATTGCTAAAACAACCACTGCCATCCATTTCATTGTTTTATTCAATTCGATTTTCTTTTGCTGAACAGGACTGATTTCTCGAATCACATACAATTGTATTCCAATAATCACCAAAGCTAAGAACATGTGAATGGTGATTGTCCAAGGAACTAAATTCGACGCAACAACGATAGATCCGAACCATGCTTCAACGAACATTAAGATCAAATTAAACATCGTAATTAAGACTAATTTTCGTTTGCGGTATTTGATTAATATCCATATAAAAACGGCTAACATAAAATTACCTGCTAAAAATCCAACTAAACGATTACCATATTCAGTCCAAGTGCGCTTCCAATTGAAGGATTCTTCTTGACGCAACGTTGGATCATTGATAATTTGATTTGCAGTTGCTTTAAAACCAATTCCAGCTAAAAATTTGGCAAATTTTTCAATTTTCTTTGCTCTTTTATCAGAATAGATTTCTTTATAATCACTTGGCAATTCAGTTGCTTCAGTCGGCGGAACCCATTGACCAAAACATTTCGGCCAATCAGGGCAGCCCATTCCACTTCCAGTTATTCGCACAAAACTACCGGCTACGACAACCATATAAATCAACACAAGTGTGACCCAATTCATCCGAACAAAACTTCTAGAATATCCCATTTTACAAAGTTAAAATTAAACCTGCTTATTTTTACTATAAGAATGATTTGAAATAAAAACAATTTAGATTCTTATATGTTTTCTTATTTTTAACAAAAATGAATATAGCAGTAATTGGTTGTGGGTGGTTGGGTTTTCCCCTTTCTAAAGAACTTTTAAAACAGGGGCATGTTGTTTATGGTTCAACCACGACTATCAATAAATTTGATGAATTAATAGCTGAATCAATTCAGCCCTTTTTATATGATGGAATTTTAAACAAATTAATTTCTATTCCAACTAATGAAATTGAGTGTTTAATAATCAATTTTCCACCTTCAAAATCAAACAACTATCCAACACAAATAGAAGATCTAATTGAACAATTTCCTAAAACTTGTAAAATAATATTTACTAGTTCAACAAGTGTATACCAAGATTTAGAAGGAACAATGAATGAAAATGGTGCTGTCAAAATGGATCATTCGGTATTTTTAGCAGAAGAAATTTTACGTTCTTCTAAAAGGCCAGCTACCATTCTTCGACTTGCAGGATTAATTGGTTCGAATCGTCATCCAATAAAATTTCTCAGCGGGAAGAATATTGAACATGGAAACATGGCTGTCAATCTCGTTCATCAAGATGATGTTCTTGCAGCACTTATTTGTGTCATTCAAAAAGATGCTTGGAACAAAACATATAATGTTTGTTGGAATGAACATCCTAAAAAAGGGAGCTATTATCAAAATGCAGCAGAAAAACATGGGTTAACACCTCCAATCGTTGCGTTTTCTGAGAGTATTGGAAAGTCAATAGATGGTAATTTAATTACTATTGATCTCGGATTTAACTACAAAAATTCAATTTAAATTCATCTAAATCATGATTATTTTGAGTTTTGGAACAACATTTGCCTTAATTTTGCGTCTAATTAAAAAATGAAGTCAATTATATTATTTTTCGCGTTTTTCTCTGTGTTTGCATCCAATGCTGCTCACATTGTTGGTGGTGATATTTACTATGATTACTTAGGTGGCAATAATTACCGTTTTTACATAACATTATACAGGGATTGTTTCTCTACTGGTGCTCAGTATGATGATCCTTTGCCATTAGCCGTATACACCTCAGGAAATTTTCTGTTAACAAGTATTGATGTTCCCTTTCCGGGAAGTGTCATTTTACCAGTAGTTTTTAATAATCCATGTGGAACAGCTCCGACCGATATTTGTGTTGAGAAAGCAATTTATACAACTGTTATAAATCTTCCTCCAGCCGTTGGTGGTTATACGGTTTCATATCAGCGGTGTTGCAGAGGTCCTGCAGTAACAAATCTTATTGGTCCAGATAATACAGGTATTACATTAAGCACTCATGTTCCTGGATCTGAAACCGGATTCACGGTTAACAGTAGTCCACGATTCACAAATTATCCACCTTTAGTCTTGTGCAGTAATGACCAATTAATATTTGATCATTCTGCGACTGATCCAGATGGCGATCAATTGGTTTATTCACTTGTAACGCCTTTAGCAGGAGCTTCTTCGACTAATCCTGGACCATTAACGGCTCCACCTCCGCCTTATTTTCCTGTTGTTTGGGCAGGTGGATTTGGAGCAGCAAATCCTTTAGGTCCTGGGTCAACAATTTCTATAAATCCAACAACTGGAATATTAACGGCAACTCCACAAATGTTAGGTTTATTTGTTGTCGGTGTTAGAGTTCAAGAATTTAGAAATGGCGTCTTAGTCGGAGAAACAATTCGTGATTTTTTATTCAAAGTTTTCAATTGTCAAATTACGTTATCTGCCATTTTACCGCTTCAAACGCAGCTGTCAACTTTTGTTTCTTATTGTAACGGCCTTAATGTTCAATTTGAAAATAATTCATTCGGTGGTTCAACTTATGCTTGGGATTTCGGGGTAACAGGTATCACAACCGATGTTAGTACTTCTTTTGCTCCAAGTTATACGTATCCAGCTCCTGGAATTTATCAAGCGATGTTGATTGTGAATCCCGGACAAAACTGCACCGATACTGCTTATATGACTGTGAATGTCAATAATGTATTAGATGTTTCTTTTACTTCTCAAGATTCACTTTGTATTTTAGGGAACAATTTTGATTTTGTAGGGATCACAAATGGTCCAGCAGGAACAACTTTTTCATGGGATTTTGGAGCCAATGCTTCCCAAGCAACGGCAACTTCTCAAAATGTAAATAATATTACCTTCACTACTTCTGGTTCAATACCTATTACTATTGATGCAACATTTGGCGTTTGTGAATCAACGTATACTAATTCAATTTATATTTTCCCTGAACCTATTGCAGAAATTGCTCTTCCTGTGGGATATGAATGCGATGGTTTAACCGTTACTTTTGCTAATAATTCAACTGGGACATCCATTTATTCATGGGATTTTGGAGTAACTGGTAGCATTTCAGATACAAGCAATGTTTTCGAGCCAACTTTTACTTTCCCGGCTGGAGGAACATATATTGTTAAATTGATTGGAAGTTCAAATGGTTCATGTGTGGATTCTACAGCAGTTTCAATTACCGTCAATGAACTTTTGACGATTGCATTTACACACAATGATTCACTTTGTATAACTGATAACAGTTTCAATTTTGACGGATCAATGACAGGTCCTAATTTCACAACTTATCTATGGAATTTTGGTCCGAATGCGTCAATTCCTAGTTCAACAAATCTGGATGTTACTGGCGTCGTTTTCGATACATTTCCAATCACATTAACTGCATCCTTTAATTCGTGCACTGAAAGTGTTACACATTCTATTTTTATCTTTAGAGAACCAAGCTTAAATTTCCGAGTTGAACCTGGTCCGCGCTGCGTTCCTGCTTTGGTTCAATTTACAGATTTGAGTGTCGCAGATTCGCCCATTTCATATTTGTGGAATTTTGGTGATGGAGGAACATCTACTTTGGAAAACCCTTCTCATTTGTATACAAACGCTGGAAGTTATAGCGTAAGTTTAAACATTACGACGGCAATAGGCTGCATTGACACACTGTTTATGATGCAACAAGATTTAGTAACTATTCACCCGTCGCCAACATCTTTGTTCAATGTAGACCCAATTCAGACCGACATTTGTCATGCTGAAATAACCTTCTCTGATCAATCATCAGGTGCTTCAAGTATTTTCTATTGGTTTGATGATAGTACTTATTTTTCGAATGAAGCCAATTTGATTTATAACTACACCACGAGTGGTTGGCATCGCCCAATGCAGGTTGCAACAAATGAGTTCGGTTGCTCTGACACAAGTTATAAAGAATTGTATATTGAGCCTTTCATTATATATATTCCAAATACATTTACGCCAGATGGAAATGAGTTCAACAATGATTTTAATGCAAAATTTGCGTTGGAAGTTTTGGATTGGGAATTTAAAATCTATAACCGTTGGGGAGAACTTCTATATACTACAACTGATCCGATTTACGGTTGGGATGGAACGTATAAAGGCAAATTAGTTCAAGATGGCGTTTATGCCTATGTCTTAAGATACGTTTCTTGTGAAAAACCTGACGCATGGCAAATGCTTGTTGGACATGTTAATTTATTGAAATAATTATTAGCTAATTGACTGGTCGCTTTGTTACCACAAAATCTTTTTGGCATGATTTTACACAAAAATACATGCCAAAAAGGGAATTATTTCATGTTTTTTTCGCTAGATTACATCCAGCGCTAAAAACATATAACCCCTAAAGGGGGTATAAATACGTCTTGTGGTATCATAACGATTACTCAATTAGCTAATTATAAATTATTAGTGAACTCTGCCTATGTTTTCTATGTGTCTATGTGGTTCAAAAATAAATTATGTGTCCCAAATTCTATGCTTACAACGCTATTGAAACAGTAATTTTCGGAACAATATTATTCTTCCAATCAGGATCCGAATAAGCGCCATATCTATAAAAACCTCCAATTCCAATTCCCATAGAATTCGCAACAAGCACATTATTCAAAATTAAACCGGCTTCATAAAATCCTTTTTCCATTGATTGAAAGGAAATAGAATGTTGTAGTTTTTGATTCATTTCGCCATAACCAATTGCATGGTGAACAGAAAATTGTGGTTCATTCCATTTCGCTTTGGTTTTAATTGCGTTAAAATTCATCCGCGTAAATAATGCAACTTGTTTGCTTGAATAAAACTCAGATGGCTTCATTGTTTCGAAGGTATTCATTACAGATAAATTCCAGTTTCGACCTGTCGCAATTCCTGTATTCATTAGGAAAAGCGGTACATTTCCATCAGTTAACGACCCCGCTAAGGACCAATAAAATTTTCCAATACCACGAATTGCAATATCTTGTTGAATTTCCGTATTGATTCTAACATAATCATAATCCGATTCGAACCAACCTTTCCATCCCTTGGTAACTTTCAATTTTATTTTAGGGAATTTAGTCCCTTTTGAAATTCGATTGTCACCTAATTGCATCACTTTTTCTCTAATATTCCAACTGAACTCAAGTGATGTTTCAGCCAAATCAAATTCTGTAATTGATTGATCAACAGTCATGTCTCCAGATGGATAATAAGCATATCCCTGAGTTGTCCAAATCCGTTGATAATTCCCAACCAATGTGATTTTCATATTGGAATTAATATTTCCAGAAAAAGCCAATTCGCCTAACCGCTGTTTATCCATGTTTTGAATGAAGAAATGGCGGTACAAAGAGGTTGAATTCAACGAAAATAAATCTTTTTGATAAAAAACACCTCCTCGTTCTGCAACATCTTGTTGATAGCGCAGGTTTAATTTGATACCATTCTTTCTATTCAAATGTATGGTAGAATAAGCTCCATATTTTGTGCCTTTATCGCGATTGGCCCATGCATAATAGCCACCAAAAGTAGCATTCTCCATCAATTTTTTTGACGTTTCTAAGCCAGCACCGAATCTGTATCCTTCGTATAAGTCAAAGTCCAAAACTCGTGTTAAATCAAGATTTAAATAACCTAATGGTATTTTCCCTTGACCCAATGTACCCAACAACGCTAATTTCTTGTCAAACTTCTCTGCCTTGGACAAACTATCAATCATTTCGTACGTCCTTTTCTCCTTGTCATTTATTGAATAGACTCTCAACGAATTCCAAGCTTCATCCTTAACGATTCCAGCATTTTCATTGGTTGTAACTGAAACATTATCAAAATCTCGTTTGCGGAGTCCTTCAGGATTTAAAACGATATTTTTAATATACGTACTGCCTTTTCCCTGAATGTATCCGTTTTTCATTTTTGGATTCAAGACAAGACCTTTCATTGAAATTTCTGTACTTAATTTTGAGGGAAACCATTTCTTACCATTGATTAATTCATATTCTTGAATAATTATTATCTCAGTTCCAGTTGAATCTTCATACGGTGAAGCAGTAACTTTTTCTATTGCATACCCATTTGTATTTATATACATTCGACCTGTCATTCCTTCAAAATTTTTGCCTTTTCGTGGTCGATAAAAAATGGTGAAGGTAGTATCTTGATTTACGACTGTTGTATCTTCAAGAATAAATAAATAACGTCTGGTTCCACCGAAAGCAATAGGATTAATATATGTTTTCCCTAATAACTGAAATTGATTCTCATAGAAACTAAACGATTGCATTTCATTCGCAAAGGTTGACAATAAAGGCGTGTTAAATCCAGAAACTTTATAGGCAGTTATTTCTTCTTGATCCCGAGATGGCGGCATAAACGTTCTAATAGAAGCGCTCTCCATCATGAGTAAATATTGCTGATTAAAAAATGATTTTATTTGTAATAAATTAGAATCCGTTGTTCCTTCGGGAATGGCATCAATTGCATCTTGGTTCACATCAAAAATGAATTTGCTATAACTTTCGTACCTAAAAGCATCATTTTCTAATGGGTTGTTCTTTTTTCTGTTTTCAATTGCAAGATCTATTATCCGATGTGCTGGATTTTCACCTGCAGTAACGTTTACAACTTGAATTTCTTTAATCAGCGGGGTCAAATAAATTGTGAAATCAACCACATTCGCCAATAGTACGCTTGAATCCTTTACCCCATTTCCAATGATTTCAATTGAAATAACTCCTTCATTTAATTGAATTATTCCATCAATATCTCCTAAAAAAGGTGTTCCAGTATTGGGTTTTACTTTTACAAAAGGAATTGGGTCACCAGTGAAATTATTCTTTACAAAATATCTAGTTTGACTGAATAATAAAGAAGTAACAAAAACAAAAAGTATAACAGATAGGATTTTTTTCATTGGATAAAAGTAGAATAAATATCTGTGTTTGAAAAGGAACATGGAGCATAGAACTTAGAGCATAGATTTGATTTTTCGAAAGAATGTAATTTCGAAGATAACTTATGACAAGTAGAATGGAAAATATGATATTCGAAAAGTAGGGAAAAAGGAAGAAGGAAAAAGTAATTTGATTCTTAAGAATCTGCCTTTTTACTTTTTACTTTTTACTTTTTTAAATACCTTTGATCAATGTCGCAAACGAAAGATGCATTTAGAATTCTTACCCATTTGACTTTAAGAAGAGTATTGAATTTGCTTGCGTTAAAATCTTCTTTTTACCTTTCTCGCATTACGCGCAAAGCTATTCAATGGGGAAAACCATTTTCCCTTTCGATTGAACCAACAACCGCTTGTAATCTTGGTTGTCCAGAATGTCCAAGTGGATTGAAGCAATTCACACGACCAACGGGAAAATTGGATTTAGCTTTGCATCAAACGATGCTCAATCAAACAAGTAAATCTGTTTTTTATATCAATTATTATTTTCAAGGAGAACCATTTCTTCATCCGCAATTTTTAGACTTGATTCGACAAGCTAAAAAACACAAGATTTATACTGCAACATCTACAAATGCTCATTTTATTGATCAAAAAAAAGCAGAAGAAATTATCGAATCTGGATTGGATCGTTTGATAATTTCTATTGATGGCTTGACACAAGAAACGTATGAAAATTACCGCGTTCATGGAAATCTAGCAAAAGTCATTGAAGCAACAAAATTGCTCATCGCTGCAAAAAAAGAAAAGAAATCTGCAACGCCGCACTTGATATTTCAATTTTTAGCGGTTAAACCAAACGAGCATGAAATACCTGCAGTTTTCTCGCTAGGAAAAGAATTAGGAATTGACGAAGTTCGTATTAAAACTGCTCAATTATACGATTACAAAAACGGGAATTCATTGATGCCAGAAAACGAGAAATATTCACGTTATGTGAGAACTTCTGAAGGAACATATAAACTCAAATACAAAACTGGAAATCATTGCTGGAGAATGTGGTCAGGAAGTGTATTAACGTGGGATGGGAAAGTTGTCCCTTGTTGTTTCGACAAAGATGCACAGCACGTTTTAGGAACAATCGAACAAACTCCTTTCAATGAAATTTGGAACCATAAAAAATACAAGAATTTTAGGCAAGCAGTTTTAACAGGGCGCAATCAAATTGACATTTGCCAGAATTGCTCTGAAGGCGCGAAGGTTTTTCAGGATTGAAGAGCCGAGAACTGAGACCGCTGTGCTGTTAGAACTGAGATTTGTTTTTTACGAACCAAACAAATCAATGAATTTGTCAAATAGTGAAACATCGTTTTAACATAAGTAAATTGAACTATTTTGATGTTTCGTTAGGAACTATTTAGCACCCAAAAAATTTAATTTCCGCAAAAATATTTTGTCCACGAATTACACGAATTACACGAATTACACGAATTACACGAATTACACGAATTACACGAATTACACGAATTACACGAATTATACGAATTATACGAATTATACGAATAGTGTAATTACAGTATCCTAATGAAATTCATGAAAGCCTACAAAATTCAAACGAAAACTAATTGAGCTAATATAATGTTCCGTATAGAAAAAAGCTTGCAAAACTGAAACGAAAACTAATCGAGCTATACAATGTTCCGTTAGGAACTACATAGCTCTAGCAAATTTTAATTTGCGCAAAAACATTTTGTCCACGAATTACACGAATTACACGAATTACACGAATATTATAATTACTGTATCTTAATGAAATTAATGAAAGCCTGCAAAATTCAAACGAAAGCTAATCGAGCTATACAATGTTCCGTTAGGAACTACATAGCTCTAGCAAATTTTAATTTGCGTCGTTTTTTTTGTCCCATAGGGACTATGCATTTTTTACACCTCGAATTATTCAATTAAAAAATCACAAAACGTTAATTGCCTTTTATCCATAAAAAAGATACCGGTCGCTGAGCCTGTCGAAGCGCAGGCTATCTTTAACTATCTATCTCCTTAAAAAATTGATGTAAACTCAATTCAAAATACTGCACAATAGCTAGCAATGTACTAATAGAAACATTATACTTCCCAGTTCAATGCGGGCAATATGAATTCCCGTATCGTTGTAAACATCTTCTTGAGTTAAGGAACGCTCTTCGCGCAAGAGCTTTATCTGCACAACAATTTTATGCAATAACTCTTCATTTTTTAGTTGCCCTTTGCCCATTTAAAACAAAATGACACATTCGTAAGTAAAATTGTAATGACGTTTTTGTCATTTTTATATATTTGTGCAACTAAAAAACTGAAAATCAATGAAAAATATTTTACTTTTTACAGCAATCTTGTTTGTTATTTCCCTGTTGGATATAGAAAAAATGTTCTTCGATAAGGCTACTCTGCCTAGCCGAAATCAATTTGCTGTTTAAAGTTAGTCGTGCAAATCAAAGCTATTATTTCACCGAAGCCGGAGCAATTGATTTGAGATGGCAGGAAGGAAAAAATTAATTAACTAAAACAAAAAAGCGGAACCCGAAAAGCTGGAGAGTAGGGGAGAATTAAAATAATAATTAATGTTTTTATTATGTTCTAAAAATGAATGTTGGCCTGATTGTTACCGATTAATAGTGTTTGGTCTAGGCTAAACGTTTGAAGAAGAAATTTTCTCTATCGATGGAGATTATAAAAATAATGAATTTAAAAAATTATTACTATGAAAAAAATATTATGTACAATGTTATTATCCTTAATCGGATATTTCTCTAATTCTCAAATTCTTGTAAGAGGTATTTCTCCTGCATCAATAGCTAATTCGTATCAATTCACCTGGGCTGACCCATATAGTGGTTGGGCTACTCCTGATTTCTATACTCAAGGTGTATTTGTTGAGGATACTTTAATGGTAGTTGAAGACGGTTCGGCTGGAATAAATCCGCAAGGATTTCCGATATCGCAAGAAGGATGCAATCCACTCATTAATAATTTAACAGGTAAAATCGCTGTTATCTATAGAAATTCATGCGAGTTCAGTCTAAAAGCACTAAATGCACAAAACGCAGGGGCAGTTGGTGTCATAATAATTAATAATGTTCCCTCTGTCGTGGCAATGGGCGCTGGGGCTAATTCAGCTAATGTAACTATTCCTGTCGTGATGTTAACACCTGAAGATGGAGCAATTCTTGTTGCTGAAATGGCAAATGGTGCAGTTGTTGTTTCAATGGGCAATCGCTGTTCAATGAATGGTAATTTTCAAATAATTGATACTTCATTTTGTGATTCTTATACAGCCCCTTCAGGTCAAATATATACCCAGTCGGGTTCCTATTATTATATTTTACCTTATATTGATGGCTGTGATAGTGTTGGTATTACAATTAATTTTACGCTTATTGGCGAACGTTTTCTCGAAGCATCCTTTCAGGTAAGTCCTTCATACTGTACTTCACCAACAGGTTCAATTACAGCTTCATTTGTGGGGATTCCAATTCAAGGTAATTCAGCTTTTATCTCGGAATACTATGTGGGAAATGCATCAGATTTTGTTCTTGAAATTTATAACTCGACAAATTCCGACTTTGATATAAGTGCAGTCCAGTACTATGACTATTTAGGTACTCTAATCCCTTATTATTTTCAGTTACAAAATAATTCAAATCAGCTCTTTTCTTTCCCTCCTAATACAGTGATTCCAGCATTAGGAACAATCCTTATTTCAAACCCTAATAGTTTAATTTTAGGAGACCTAACCTCTTCTATAATTGATGGGTCAGCGGTAAGTATAATTGGAAATGCTGGCCCAATTTTAGGTATACAAGTATTTGATATTGTTGAGCCTGCATTGAACCAGACTCGGGTTCGAAAGGAATCAATTCTAGATCCCAATCCAACTTTTAATTTGAGCGATTGGAACTCACTTCCATTGTCATCGGAGTCCTTGAATTCAGGACATAATTACACTAATTTTAATTATCAAATACAATGGTTTAATGGATCATTAAACAATACATTATCCAATATTAGTGAAGGTAACTACAGTTATACAGTTGTTGATTCTGTTTCTGGTTGTATATTAGAAACTGGAGTGGTAAATGTTCCAAATATTAGCAACAACTTCAACCCAACATTTTCAAGTACACAGCAATTGTACACAGCTCCGCCATTTGTAGTTCAATTCTCCAATTCAACTGCCAATGCTGCAAATTATTCCTTCACTTGGGATTTTGGAGATGGTGCAACACTTGCTTCAAACAATGCTTCGGTATTTCATCAATATTCATTCAATGGTTTATACACCGTTTCTTTAGTAGCAACCGATAATGTAACAGGTTGCACAGATACCACTACCATAACCGATTACATTTATTGCACTGGTGGAGCGAGTTGTACGCATACTGCAGCTATCAGCCAGCAAGGTCCATTGCAAGCCTGTGCAGGAACAGATGTTTGGTTGTCGTGTAATAATGACCCATCATTTACTTATCAGTGGAGAAGAAATGGAATAAACATTCCTGGCAACAACAACGATAGTTTATTGGTAATACAAACTGGTAATTATACAGTAAGCATTTATGTTAATAGCTGTCCGGTAACATCCAATGGGATTTCTGTAACAATTAATCCGCTGCCTAGCATTCCAACAATTACCCCAACGGGAACAATTACTTCTTGTTCTGGTGGTTCGTTAACATTGGCTGCGCCTGCAGGTTTATCATCTTATTCTTGGAATACAGGTGCTACAAGTTCGAGTATAAATGTAACACTTTCAGGAAACTATTCTGTAACAGTTACCAACGCGAACGGCTGTGTTAGAACTTCTGCTCCGTATGTCGTAAATGCTTCTTTCATGCCATCGCCTAATGTGTGTATCGTTGGAATGGATTCATTGACAAACGAAAATCGCATTGTGTGGGAAAAACCAATCACAACAGGAATCGATTCTTTTTACGTGTACAAAGAAACAAACGTATCGGATATTTACACGAAAATTGGTGCGACAAATTATCCTGATTTAGCCGTTTTCTTGGATCAAAATTCAAATCCAGCGGTGCAAGCATATCGTTACAAATTGACCGTTTTGGATACCTGTGGAACAGAAACACTTTTAAGTGATTTCCACAAAACAATTCACTTGACAATCAATGCTGGTGTTGGTGGTGCGTGGAATTTAATTTGGAGTCATTATGAAGGATTGACTTTTGGAAGTTATAACATTTACCGAGGAACGAATCCAACGAATATCAGTTTGTTGACAACGATTCAAAGTAACTTGAATTCATACACGGATTTAACACCGCCGGTTGGACCTGTTTATTACCAAATTGAAATTGTAAATCCAAACAGTTGCGACCCCGCAAAAGTTGTCAATTATGATGTTTCAAAATCGAATATTGTGAACAATGGGGTCAATGGCATCAATGCGCTTGCAAACACTTCAGTTCTGGTTTATCCAAACCCAACTTCGAAAGATGTGACACTAGAAATTACATCTGAACTGTTAGGAAAAGACTATTGCTTAACAGATAATACGGGCAGAATAATTCTAAGCAGTCAATTTAGAGCGTTGAAAGAAACAATCAATTTAGAGCAAATTGCAACAGGCGTTTATTTTATCAAAATTGATGATAATGCGAATTTGATGTATAAAATCGTGAAGAATTAAATACTGCTGAATTATTTTCTGAAACAGAAAGGCCTAGATTAGTGCGTTGAAATTCTTTACTACAAATTATGAAACAATAAAATTAAAATCCCCTGTAAAAAGGGGATTTTTTTTGGTTGAAATTTTTTGCAGCAACCAACAACTATCGCTATTAATCTGGAACCATAAAAAGTACAAGAACTTCCGACAAGCCTTTTTAACAGGGCGCAATCAAATTGATATTTGCCAGAATTGTTCTGAAGTCGCGAAGGTGTTTCAGTAAAGTGTTGTCAAATTATACCTATTTGCTTTTCTATAGAAGCTAGACCCTACTTTTTTAAATTTTGAGCAATATTAACGCTGTGAGCATTATCCTCCTTATAAAAGTTCAAAATAATTTCCTTTTCTAATTTACAACCTTTAGCATCTTCAACCGTAATTTTATGCAGACCATTTCTCAGCGGAGAAATAAATGTAGATTGATCATCTATTTTTACCTTATAAGACTCGTTTGAATCACTAAAAGTAGTTCCTCCCTTTATGTCAATATCGACCAGCAAGCCAATAGGTTCATAAAGAACATAGTTATTAGGACTACTCTCTATACTTAATGGATCAGGTATATTGATTAACACTTCTTTTTCAGCAATATTTCCTTTTGAATCAGTAACCCGTAAGATATATTTTCCACTTTTTAAACCTTGTAAATTTGATTTAGTTGAACCATTGCTCCAAAGCAAGTAATATGGAGCGACTCCTCCACTTATCTGAGAACTGATACTTCCATTGAAACTACCATTGCAATCAACTTCATTTGTTTTCAAATTAATCTTCAGAGTTGATTGGGATATAGTTATAGAGCTAGTTCCCAAAAAACAAAAAAGTAGTGTTGTAATTTTTAATCGTCTAATTATTTTCATAACATCATTTTACTAGTATATCATTTTTAATGCTGCAAAGGTATTCTCGTAACATTTAGAATCTCCATTTTATAGGTTTCAGAATGATAAATAAAATGATCTACTTATAAATAACTAGTTGTTTTCCTTGAGAATAACTAAGTGTTTCTACTTAGTAAAAAATGCAGGAAATCGATATGGGGAGATAATAAAGCAAGTAGTGAAATAGTTGAATTCAAACGATAAAATAATTTGACTTTCAAAAAACAACTGCCTTTAACAATATTTAAATTAAATACTTGTTTTATTTTTTTAGTATTTTAGCATTATTAATTTATTTCTACTATGCGCTATTTACTGCTATTTGCTATCTTATTTAATTGCTCATTATCTTTCAGTCAAAGCACCTTTCAGCTTGCTTTAGGCGGTGCTCAGGAAGAATTTGCTTATTCATTTCAATCAACAGATGATAACGGTTATATTGTGGCCGGCAGAACATTTAGTTTCGGCACTGGAGGATGGGAATGTTATATGTCTCGATTCAATAGCAACGGAGATACACTTTGGACAAAGACATATGGAAATGTTTTATACGATGAGCTGCAAGATGTTGATACTACGAGCGATGGTGGTTTTATAGCTGTTGGACATACCACTACCAACGATTTAAGTGGAAATATATATTTAATCCGCACAAATGCAAACGGCTTATTAATTTGGTCAAAAGAATATGGCGGAGCAGGCGGACTTTCAGATAAAGGATATTCAGTTCGTGAAACTTCTGATGGTGGTTTTATTATCTCTGGAACTACTGCGACTTATGGTGCTGGTGGAGACGATGTTTATGTGTTAAAGGTTAGCGCTTTAGGAGCAGTGCAATGGACAACAACTATTGGTTCTGCAGGTGTTAATGAAGCAGGACGAGAAGTACAGCAAACAAGTGACGGCGGATATATTGTTGCAGGGTATTCTGATGGGCTTGGGACAAGTTTTTATGATGTCTACCTTATTAAATTAAACGCTACGGGAGGTGTTCAATGGAAAAAAACGTTTGGAGGAAGTTCATATGATTTTGCTTATACAGTTCAGCAAACAACAGATAATGGCTATATTATTGGAGCAACTACCAATAGTTTTGGAGCAGGAGATTATAATGCCTACTTGCTGAAAACTGATGTAAACGGCACATTGCAATGGAGTAAAACCTATGGAAAAACCGGAGAAGATCGTGTTCAATGTGCACGGCAAACTTCTGATGGAGGATATATTCTTTGCGGAAGATCAAATAGTTTTGGAGCAGGAAATTTCGATGCAACACTCCATAAAACGGATGCTAGCGGTAACCTAACCTGGACTAAAGGATATGGAGGTGCGGGAGATGATCAAGGCTGGTATGTTCGAGAAATAGGGACGAATTCTTTCGTTTTTTGCGGATATACTGTAAGCTTTGGTGCAGGAATAAAGGATGCTCTTTTAGTTAAAACCGACGCAAACGGTTTATTAACAGCTGGTTGCAATGTAATAACTGCCTCAGGGTTCATTACTTCTGCAGTTTCAACTGTAACTTCAACAGTGGGGACTTCTTCGACAGGCGGAGCAGCAATTACACCAGCCACAGCAACACGCAACACGCTTTCAGTTAAATCTGTTTTATGCGCTTCAAGCGGAGCTTGTACAATTAATTCAAACTTTACCCCTTCGGCAACGGCAATCTGTTTAAATGGAACAATCAATTTCACAAACACCTCAACCGGAGCAGCAACACAAAATTGGCTGGCAAATGGAACGAGTTTTAGCACTGCAGTAAATACCACTAGAACTTTTCCAATTGCAGGATCGTATCAAATAAAATTAATAAGTTACAATGGTGCTTGCTCTGACACAAACACTATAAATGTTGTTGTTTCATCACCAAGTGCAGCTTCTATCTCAAACACTGTGTGCCAAAGTTATACTTGGCCAATAAATAATCAAACGTATTCGCAATCAGGAATCTATTCAGCAACTATTCCAAATATAGCAGGATGTGATTCTGTCATTACGTTGAATCTTACTATTGGTCAACCAACAAATTCTTCATCAACTGTTGTCAATTGTGGAAATTACACGTGGTCAACAAATGGACAAACATATGCTCAAAGTGGAACGTATACGTCGACCTTTACAAATGCTTCAGGTTGTTTATCGACACAAACACTTTATTTAACAATCAATCAACCAACAAATTCTTCAGAAACGGTTAGCAATTGTGGAAATTACACTTGGGCAGCAAACGGACAAACATATGCTCAAAGCGGAACGTATACGTCGACTTTTACAAATGCTGCAGGTTGTTTATCGACTCAAACACTTTATTTAACAATCAATCAACCTACAAATTCTTCGGAGACCGTTAGCAACTGTGGAAGTTATACGTGGTCAGCAAATGGACAAACATATGCTCAAAGTGGAACATATACGTCGACCTTTACAAATGCTGCAGGTTGTTTATCAACTCAAACGCTTTATTTAACAATCAATCAACCAACAAATTCTTCAGAAGCTGTAAGCAATTGTGGAAATTATACGTGGTCAGCAAACGGACAAATATATGATCAAAGTGGAACGTATACGTCGAACTTTACAAATGCTGCAGGTTGTTTATCCACTCAGACACTTTATTTAACAATCAATCAACCAACTGATTCAACCCTAACAGAAACAGCCTTAGACTCTCTAACACTAAACGGTGAAACCTATACGCAATCTGGAACATATACTCAAATTATTCCTAACGCTGCCGGTTGTGATAGTACAATTACCTTGAACTTAACATTGAGTTATACTGGAATAACAGAACTTAAAGATGGCCTTCGCATCTACCCGAATCCAACTTTTGATAATTTAACAATTGAAATTACTTCTTCGTTGAATAGTAATTATGTTTTAGTCGATAGCCAAGGAAGATTGGTGCTTCAAGGAGAACTGACAGAAACAATCACACATCTTTCATTGGGTAAGTTGGAATATGGAAACTACATTCTTCAGCTAGAAAATCAAAGTGTCCCAATTCGAATTGTGAAACAATAAAATTTGAATCCCCTGTAAAAGGGGATTTTTTTTGGCTAAAAATTCTTACTTTTCAAGTTGATTCTCACTTATGAAAAAATCTAATGTTGTAATTATTGGTATCCTCCTTTTTGTTATTGTAATCTATGTATGTTTCAAACCTACGTCGCATGCTGAAAAGAACGTTGAACCAGCATTCACTGAGACACAAAATGAAGAACAGCAAGCAACTATTCCGATAAATGTTGAGGATACAACCACAATTCAAGAGCCGCTTAATTACGATCAATTAGAGCTGCCAGCATTTTCTAAAAATGATGCAATCGTTCGTCATTATGCATACACACTTTGCTACAATGAAACCTATGAACAAGCTGCATGGGTGGCATACGAGCTCACAGCGGATGAGATCATAAAACGCTATGACCGCACCAATCGTTTCATTGTTGATGGTGCTATTAATACAGGTTCTGCTGATAATCAAGATTACAAAAAGTCTGGGTATGACCGTGGCCACCTTGCTCCTGCTGGAGACATGTCATGGTCGGCAACGGCTATGGAAGAGTCCTTTTATTACAGCAATATGAGTCCACAAGATCCAAGTTTCAATCGTGGAATCTGGAAGAAATTGGAAGAGCAAGTGCGCTCTTGGGCAGGTGAACTTGGAACTGTTTATGTGGTCACAGGCCCAGTATTAAAAGGTAAAATGAGCACAATTGGGCACAACAATGTTGCGGTTCCAACCTATTATTATAAAGTAATTTTGGATAACAGTGGCAAAAGTCCAAAAGAAATTGGTTTTATCATGAGAAATGAAGGAGCAAAAGGCTCTTTATCAAATTATGCTGTTTCAATCGATAGCGTTGAACGTTTTACTGGAATAGATTTCTTTCCTGGTTTATCCGATAAAACGGAGCAAAGAGTGGAAAATTCCATGTGTGTTTCTTGCTGGAATTGGAGTATTAAGAGACAAAACAGAAATTCAACTTCTTCTGAATCGACAGCTGTTCAGTGTTCAGGAATCACACAAAAAGGCTTGCGTTGTAAACGCAGAACTAAAGACTCAAGCGGAAAATGCTATCAACATGATTAAGAAGTTTTTTGTTGGGGTGAATTGCAAATCACCCCAACAAAAAAAACGCCTTCATTACTAAAGGCGTTTCACAATATATATTAAAGGAACAAATTAATGTTCAGCTTCATCTTCGAAAATTCTTTTCGGGCGCATTTTTTCAAAAACACCCAATGCAATCCAATAAGGAAGGATAAATCCAAGTAAAAATAACAGCATCCAAAATGCCATTCCAGCAATTAAAAGAAATAAAACTATACCGAAAACGCTCATCTTTTTTATTATTAAAGTGTCTGATTACGGTTGTAAAAATACTAAAATATTCAACTATTCAAATAAATAATTAAAGAAAAATTCTTCTTTGATAAAATCATGGTTAAGTCATTTTCTACCAACTGTCATATTTCATGTTAAGGAAACATCAACTTTCCATTTTCATTTTACAAAAGCAACTTAACACCCATTAAAATTCTTATTTTTACAGCTGAATTGACAGGAAATGATTAAACCTAAAAAGCATATACTCACATTTGATCAAACCTATGATTTTGAGATGATTGGAATTTGTTCTCATCACAATGATTATCGTTTGGCTTGGGGATTAAATGAAAAAATTAATATTCAATTAATCAAAGTTGATGAAGATTATGTGGTTGCTTCAAAAAAAGGCATCAAACTTTCCAACCATTCAATGTACGAATTCAAGGATCCTGAAAACTTGATTGAATATTATTTGATAAAAAATAAAAACCAAGGGAAATTTCTTATTCCAGAAAAACCTTCCGTTGATTACTTTTTGTTTTTATTCGAAAATCATGAGTGGGACGTGGAAGATTTGGTTTCTGAATTACGTGAAATACCAAGTATTTTAGGAGTTTTTATTTTTAATCCTGAAGAATTCGATTCAACAGAGAATTTAGTTTTTAATTAAACGGATTCAGAAAAAATTAGGTTTTAAAAAGAATATGAAAAAAACAAAAATAGTAGCGACCCTAGGGCCTGCATCAAGTGATAAAGAAATCTTGCGTCAAATGTTTCAAGCAGGCGTAAATGTGTGCCGTTTGAACTTCAGCCATGGTTCGTATGAAGACCATTCTGCAGTAATTAAAACAATTCGCGAATTAAACGATGAAACCGGTTGTAATGTTGCGATTTTAGCAGATTTACAAGGTCCCAAAATTCGTACGAATGAAATGGAAAATAACGGAGTTGAGTTAATCAATGGAACAGAAGTTACAATTGTAACGGACAAAATTATAGGGACTGCTCAACGATTTTCTATCAATTATCCAAAATTACCACAAGATGTTAAACCAGGTGAACGCATATTATTGGATGATGGTAAACTCGCATTGGAAGTAGTCAGTACAGATAGTAAAAAAGAATTCATTGCGAAAGTTATTCATGGTGGAATCCTCTCTTCAAAAA
>JBIIWQ010000252.1:0-3717 GCA_044338805.1 Crocinitomicaceae bacterium | reverse complement strand
TTAATTTGTACAAATGGGTTTGCTCAACAATTTCTGCCAAACAGAGATATTAATCCGGCAAGAGCTCAAGTTCTAGTTACGACACCAATCGAAAATTTGAAAGTAAAAGGGACATTTCATTATCAACAAGGCTACTATTATTTCAGAAATGTAGAAGACAGAATATTATTAGGAGGTGGAAGAAATTTAGACTTCCTTGGAGAAACGACAACCGAATTAAATACTACTTCGCAAATTACGGAGGCTTTAACAGATCTTTTGAAAAATGTGATTCTTCCAAACCAACAATTTTCAATTGAATATAATTGGTCAGGTATAATGGGTGTTGGACAATCGAAAGCTCCAATAATTGAAAAAATTGATGAAAGAATTGCTGTTGGTGTGCGACTCGGAGGAATGGGAGTTGCTATTGGAAGCCTTGTGGGAAAAGAATTGTCAGAATTGTTTTAGTCAACCAACAAAAACACTATATAAATCCTTACTTTTAGACAAAAATTAAATCAAATGAAAAATACTGCTTTATCCGACAAACACATAGCACTCGGTGCGAAAATGGTTCCTTTTGCGGGCTACAATATGCCTGTATTATATGAAGGTGTTAATATTGAACATGATACAGTTAGAAATGCTGTTGGTGTTTTTGATGTTTCTCACATGGGTGAATTTGTTTTAAGAGGGCCAAATGCCTTAGCTTTAATTCAAAAATTCACTTCAAATGATGCGTCTGTAATTGCTGACGGTAAAGCTCAATACACGTGTATGCCAAATGGTAAAGGTGGAATTGTAGATGATTTGATTATATACCGTGTTAATCAAAATGAATTTTTCATTGTTGTGAATGCTTCAAACATAGAGAAAGATTGGAATTGGATGTCTTCTTTAAATGATCTTGGCGTTGAAATGGAAAATTTATCAGATCAATATTCTTTATTAGCTATTCAAGGACCTAAAGCCGCTGAAGCAATGCAGTCATTGACGGATGTGAATTTGAAAGACATGGTTTACTATACTTTTACGCATGGTAAATTTGCAGGTATTGAAAATGTTATGATTTCTGCTACAGGTTATACAGGTTCTGGGGGATTTGAAATCTACGTTAAAAATGAAGATGTAAATCATGTTTGGGATAAAGTTTTTGAAGCAGGAGCATCATTTGGAATTAAGCCAATTGGTTTAGCTGCACGTGATACATTGCGTTTAGAAATGGGATTCTGTTTATATGGGAACGACATCGACGATACAACTTCACCTTTAGAAGCTGGATTGGGATGGATTACAAAATTCACAAAAGAATTTACAGATTCTGACTTTTTGAAGAAACAAAAGGAAGAAGGTGTAAAACGTAAATTAGTTGCTTTTGAAATGGTTGACCGTGGAATTCCGCGTCACGACTATCCTATCGTTGACGCAAACGGCACTGTAATCGGAAAGGTTACTTCTGGAACAATGTCCCCATCAATGAAGTTAGGAATTGGATTAGGATATGTTACAATTGAAAATGCCGCGGTAGAATCTGAAATTTTTATTGAAATTCGTGAAAAAGGAATTAAAGCGAAAGTGGTAAAACTTCCTTTTTACAAGAAATAATTAGATTACAAAAGTTAAAAGCCGCTATCGGTCCCTGAGTTTATCGAAGGGTCGAGTAGCGGCTTTTTTATGGTTTAAAAATTAAAATCAATGAGTTTGAATCTTCACTTCTTCTTTTGGAACAAATAATAAAAAGATCAAACCAAATACAAAGAAGAATGCAACTGCTGCAACAGAATAGCGTATTGATCCAGTCCAATATTCCATAAGTCCAAAGAACAATGTTCCTAATACAATTCCAATTTTTTCAGTTACATCATAGAAAGAGAAATAACTTGCATGATCAGTTGTTTCTGGTAAAAATTTAGAATAAGTTGAACGTGCGATTGCTTGAACTCCACCCATTACTAATCCTACACAACTAGCAAGAATATAAAATTCAACTGGCGTTTTAATATAGAAAGCAAAAAGACAAATGCCAATCCAAATAGTAACTGAAACAAATAAGGTTCTAATATTTCCAATTCTATTTGATAATTTGGACATAATAAACGCACCAAGTGCACCGAGAATTTGAATCAAAAGAATAGCCACAATTAATCCAGAAGTCCCACTTCCTTTAGGCCAATTAATTTCCTTGTTTGCAAAAATTGTAGCCATGAGCATTACGGTCTGGACTCCAGTGTTAAAAAAGAAGAATGCATACAAATACCTTTTTAATCTTTTCGTTTGTTTAAACTCTTTAAATACACTAATTAACTCTTTAAATCCTTTCCAGATATAGCCTTTACCAGGTTTCTTATTATATACATTATTTGGTAAAACGCGGTAAGTAATTTGGCTAAAACCAATCCACCAGAGCCCAACAAGAATAAAACTAAATTTGGTATATTCTTTTCCGATTCCCATTATTAGTGCTAAACAAACAATCAATAACAACATCGAACCAATATACCCCATCATGAATCCTTTTGCAGAGATTCGATCATGGTCTTTTACATCTGCAATTTCAGGTAAAAAGGCATTATAAAAAACAAGGCTATTCCAATAACCAATACTAGCTAAAAAGACAGACAGCATTCCCCATTCTAGTCTATCAACGTCGAAAACAAATAAACTCATGCAAGAAAGAGAACCTAAATAACAAAAAAAGCGCAAAAATTTCTTTTTACTTCCAGTATAATCTGCAACACCAGAAAGCAGCGGTGATAAAAATGAAACAACCAAAAAAGAAGCAGATAATACAAATGAATACAAGACTGTAGATGATATTTCTGCACCAAAGAAATTAACTAATACAATTTCTCCTTCCTTTATTTGTTCTATGTCAACTTTTCCTTTGAGATCCAAATAACCTTTTGAATTTGCATAGGATTTTTTAGTCTGCGTATCGTAAAAAATGGGGAAAATTGCTGAAGAAATAACTAAATTATAAACTGAATTTGCCCAGTCATAGGCTACCCAACCACGTATTATTTTTTTATTTCCTTTTTCCATAGTTTATTTAATATTTAAGGATTCGAAAGATAAAGGATTCGAAAATTTAAGGATTCAAAAATTTGAAATCATTCAAATCTTAAAAAATACTCAAATCATTCATGTTATTCAACTCCTTCTAAATAAGCTTGAAGGTAAGAAAAATGTGCTGTTAATTTTCCTTCGGTTGTTGTTTCACTTGCTCTTTCAATAATGTGATCAGGATCAGCTTTCAATAAAACTGGGAAAACATTTCGCATCAATTCATTTCCAAAATCTTCTGAAGCATCCAATGGCAGTTCACATGGTAAATTATCAACAGCCATCACAGCTATTACGCCCGGATTCATGAAATCATCTTCTTTTTCAGTAATTGGATTGTACCCGTAAATTGGATCTGAAATCTTACTCGGACGAATAGTACAACCAATTGGCCCATCTATATCACAAGAAATATCTGCAACCACACTTAATTTTAAATTCGGATTTCTGAAATCTTCTTTTGTTACAATAAACGGAGATTTATTGCTCCAAAAATGACATGGTATAAAAACATCTGCTACTGTAATGTATCTTTTAAATGTAGATTGAAATAATTCTGGATTGGAATAAAATTCTCCTTTATCAAAAGGTTTACCATCAATTCGACCATAATAATCCTCCACTTCTAATTGGGTGAAATCAGGGTCAGTAAATTGCTGGTTGGGTTGTGCT
>JBIIWQ010000028.1:0-12696 GCA_044338805.1 Crocinitomicaceae bacterium | reverse complement strand
AAATTTAATGAATTTGGTTTTATAGCTTAACTTTGACTCCTGTTATTTAACACATTCCATAGGACTGAATTTATAAATATCTTCAGGCGTTTTCTATACCACGAATTCCTAATGATAAAACTAAAATGAAACACATAGAAACATAGAACACATAGTACTAAATTTATAAAAATCTTCAATTATTTTTTAAATCACGATCGAACTATGTTCCCTATGTGCCACTTCGATAAACTCAGTGCACCGCTATGTGGTTTAAAAATGAGTTAATGGTTACGAATTCAAGGAATACAAATCACATTATCATGCTGTGGCAACTCATCATTCGATTTAATTTCAACGAGTTTGGATTTACGTTCTTTTCCACCTTTCAATTTGTAAAAACGATAATTGCCAAATGTTTTAATAATTTCTACGAGCTGTGCTCCTGATTCATGAACATTTTCCCTTATTTCAGAAAACTCAACAATTAGTATTGGTTGAAATCTTTTGATAGTTTCACTTGCTCCTTTTAACACTTCCAATTCAAAACCTTCTACGTCAATTTTAATGATTTTTGGTTGTAAATTAGTAGGAATCTTATTGTCTAACTGATGAATATCAATATCAAAAGAAATCGAATCTTCCGTTTTCACTATCAAAGAAGCTCCACCTCTATTGATCTGCCAATTGTCGTAAATTTTTGTTTGGCCTTCTTCTGAACCCAATGCATATTGACAAACTTGAATATTCAGCAATTGATTTAATTGAATATTCTCATTTAACAATTCAGCCGTCTTGGGATGCGCTTCATACGCTAAAACTCGACCTTCATTACCAACGCAATTCGATGCAAAAATTGACATAAGTCCTATATTAGCGCCAACATCCACAAAACAATCTCCTTTTCTTAGATTGGATTGTAGAAAGGTCAAAATTCCTTTTTCGTATGTTCCAGTTTCGTGCAAACTTAATTCCACACCAGAATCTTCTGACGGATTGATTCGCAACAAAAAATCATGGTTCGTTTTCAGGATATAAGATTCCGTTTTTTTAGGATCAGAAAGCAACCATTTCGGTAGTAAAATAGATAATTTCCGAAATCCTTTTACATCAATATCTCGGATGAAGCTAATCAGCCGGTGACGCAAAGGAAAACTCTTATAAATCACTAAAATTGAATTAATTAAGCGTAAAGCTCGTCTTGCAATTGAGCTATTTTCGTATCCGCAAGATAATCGTCGTATGGCATCATTTTATCAATAATCCCGTTTGGCGTTATTTCAATGATTCGATTCGCTACAGTTTGAACCAATTCGTGGTCATGTGAAGTAAACATCATTGTTCCTTGATATTCTTTCATTCCATTGTTCAAGGCCGTAATTGATTCAAGATCCAAGTGATTCGTTGGTTCATCCATCAACAATAAATTTGCTTTTGCAAACATCATTTTAGATAACATACAACGCACTTTCTCTCCACCAGATAAAACATTTGCTGTTTTCAAAGCTTCTTCACCGGTAAACAACATACGACCTAAGAATGTTCTCAAATTTACTTCTTCACGTTCTTCATCCGTATTTGCAAATTGACGTAACCAAACGATTAAAGGAATTTTATCCACGAAATATGAATGATTATCATTCGGTAAATACGCCGTATTGATTGTTGTCCCAAACGTAAGTTCACCTTTATCGGCTTTCAAATTGCCACTCACTATTTCAAAGAATGCCGTTAATGCAACTGAGTTTTTTGAAATAAAAGCTATTTTATCTCCTTTATTGATGATTAAATGAATATTATTGAAAAGGAATTTACCTTCTGCTGATTTTGTTAATCCATCAATTGTCAAAATTTGATTTCCTGCTTCACGGTCTTGGTGAAACGTAATTCCAGGATATTTTCTACTCGACGGTTGGATGTCTTCAATATTCAAATTGTCCAACATTTTTCTTCTACTCGTAGCTTGTTTTGATTTAGATGCATTCGCTGAGAAACGCGAAATGAAATCTTGCAATTCCTTTTTCTTTTCCTCTGCCTTCTTATTTTTATCTGAACGTTGACGAGTTGCTAATTGTGAAGATTGGTACCAGAAGGAATAATTTCCGGTAAACATGTTTAATTTGCTATAATCAATATCACAAATATGGGTACAAACAGTATCTAAAAAGTGACGGTCATGCGATACAACTATCACTGTATTTTTAAAATCTAACAAGAAATCTTCCAACCACCCAATAGTTTTTAAGTCAAGGTCATTGGTAGGCTCATCCAATACTAATACGTCTGGATTTCCAAAAATTGCTTGCGCTAAAAGAACACGTACTTTCAAATCATTTGAAAGGTCTTCCATTTTCAAGTAATGCTTTGCTTCTTCAATTCCAAGATTACTCAATAAAGATGCAGCATCTGTTTCAGCATTCCAACCTTCTAAATCAGCAAATTCACCTTCCAATTCAGCTGTACGCATTCCATCAGCATCTGAAAAATCTGGTTTAGCATACAACGCTTCTTTTTCAACCATGATTTCAAACAAGCGTTTGTGTCCCATGATGACAGTTTGCAATACTTCAAATTCATCAAATTCAAAGTGATTTTGTTTTAATACAGCAAGACGTTTTCCAGGCTCTAACTCAACTCTACCAGTAGTAGGATCTTGTTCGCCCGTCAATATTTTTAAAAATGTAGATTTTCCTGCTCCATTTGCACCAATCACACCATAACAGTTTCCTGTTACGAACTTTACGTTCACTTCATCAAATAGAATTCGCTTACCAAATTGTAGCGATAAATTGTTTACTGAAATCATAACTCACTCGAAATTTGGCGCAAAGATACGGAAAGAATTATGAAAAGGGAATTCTAAAATGAAATATGGGCAATTTAGAGAAATGCTTTATTATTCGTGATCTGAAAAGTAAACCTCCTCAAAAGGAACTCTGAATCTATCGCCATAAACGCCATTTTCATCGCGCAAACCGCAAGATACGATCATATTAATTTCTGAATTGCGTGATAATTTTAATATTTTCTTCACACGAAGAGAATCATATCCTTCCATCGGGCAGGTATCATAGCCAATTGCGGCCATACTAACCATGAAGTTTTCTGCAGCCAAACCGGTACTTTTGTGAGCAACAACGCGCATATCACTTGTTCTTGTTTGACGATAAATAGGTCTAAATAATCCAACAACTTGAAAAATAGCAAATTTGATTAATCCAACTATTCCTAAAAAATCAAAATACAAGGTTGGAATCAATTTTTGATAATAAGAAAGCGCCATTTTTTTTCGCTTTTCAAATTTTGCCATTTCTGGTTTATCAAAGGAAGCATGAATGAAATCGACGTTTGATTTAGCTCGTTTTCGCCATAAATCTTTCCGCGTGACGAAAACGACTAATTGTTGGGCAGTTTTTGCAGCATTTTGATCAAAACAAGCTACACTCAATTCATTAATCGTATTCTTATTGGAGATATGATAAAACTCCCACAATTGCATATTACTGCTAGTTGGAGCTAATGATGCATTAATCAAACAATTTTTGACTTGATCAGCGTCAATTTCTTCGTCCTTATAAACCCTTACCGAACGACGGTAACTTATTGCTTCAGAAACTGTTTTTTCAACCATAAAATGACCAATTAAAATTATCTAAACTTTATTTTAACCATTTTAAGTTTCTCGAATACATCAAGACAAAAATACCTGATATTACTAAATTCCAGATTACAACAAAAGAAGGAATATCAGCTGGAGATACAAAAATGTATAATTGACCAATTGTTATTAAAGAATAAATAATGTACAAATGAAAACCAATCTTATGACCTTGCATCATTTTTATTACACCAATTAACCCGGTAATCATTACAACCAATGATACTATTCCATTTACATAAAAATGGTCATTAATTGAAACTGTCATTCTTCCAATCTGTTCCATCATCACTGCAAAACCTTCCATGTCAAGTGAGCGCATCTCATCTGCAGATTTTGATATTTGTACAGATGATTCTAGAAGCTGATCTTCGTTCATAGGTCCTGTAGCGATACCGAACAAACCAAAAAGCAATGAAAATCCAATAAAAATAAAGCTTAGAATACACAATACCGTCAAAAAAGAAGGGCGTTGTTGTTTCAATGAAGGTTGATTATCGATAGATTCAATCGTTTCCATGTTATTTCATTTTTTGTTTTGCAAACTTAACGCTTTCGGCAATTAACGGGTGCAAATACTCGTCATTATTAACAAATCTTACCGTTTGACGAAAATCTGCAACTGTTTTTTCGATAATAAGTGATGATTTCAAAGGTCGTCTGAATTCAAATGCTTGAGCAGCGTTTAAAATTTCTATTCCTTGGATGGTAAAACAATTTTCTACAACACGCAATAGTTTCGTTGCTGCATTTGCTCCCATTGAGACGTGATCTTCTTGTCCGTTACTCGAATCAATTGTATCAACTGACGCTGGTGTGCACAATTGTTTATTTTGACTTACCACCGAAGCACACGCATATTGGGGAATCATAAATCCTGAATTTAATCCTGGATTTGCGACCAAAAATGCAGGAAGACCTCTTGTTCCAGATATCAATTTATACACTCTTCTTTCTGAAATACTTCCCATTTCTGCTAAAGCAATTGCTAAAAAATCCATTGTTATTGCTAAAGGTTGTCCGTGAAAATTTCCTGCAGAAACGATATCATCTTCATCAGGGAAAATTGTTGGATTATCAGTCACCGCATTTACTTCTCGTTCAATAATCGTTGCAGCATAATCCAATGCATCTTTTGACGCACCATGAACTTGCGGAATACATCGGAAAGAATAAGGATCTTGAACATGTTCTTTTTCCTGAGAAATAATTTCACTTCCAGCTAATAAATCACGGAAGATTTTTGCCACTTCAATTTGTCCTTGTTGATTACGAATTTCATTCACGTTCGCTTGAAATGGATTCAAACGTCCATCATATCCTTCTAATGATATTGCAGCAATTGTATTCCATTGATTCCACAATTGATTACCTTTTGAAACGCAATAGGACGCATACGAACTCATGAATTGTGTACCATTCAATAAAGCCAAACCTTCTTTCGATTGCAAAACAATTGGTTGAAGGTTCATTGCTTTCAAAACTTCTGCTGATGCATGTTTCTTCCCTTGAAAATAAACTTCCCCTTCACCAATCAATGGCAAAGACAAATGCGCTAAAGGAGCCAAATCACCAGAAGCGCCTAAACTTCCTTGTTGGTAAACAACTGGTAAAATGTTGTTATTGAAAAAATAGATTAGGCGTTCAACAGTTGCAACTTGCACTCCTGAATGTCCGTGGGAAAGTCCTAAAACTTTCAAAAAAAGCATACGCTTTACAATTTCTTGTGGCACTTCATCTCCCGTTCCACATGCATGAGACAACACCAAATTCGTTTGTAATTGCTCTAAATCTTTTGTATCAATTGCTGTATTACAAAGTGATCCAAATCCTGTATTTATTCCATAAATAAGTTTGTCGTGACGTTGAATTTTTTCATCCAAATAAGTTCTACATTTTTGAATCAACTCTCGAGCATTTTCTCCTAATTCAAGTGTTACATGATTTTCAAGAATTTCATCTATTTGATGGAGAGAAATCCACTCGTTATTTATAGTGTAGTTTTTCATTTTCTTTTTATTTCTTTGAACCATATCGGCAGTCGAATGCAATTCGACTTTACGAGTATGACTTGATATCTATTGCTTTAACTTGAAAATCAATTCATCGATACTCATTTCTTCCTGATCTCCAGTTTCCATGTTTTTCAATTGAATTAATTCTTGATTCATTTCATTTTCACCCACTAAAGCAACATATTGCACATTTCTGTCATTGGCATATTTCATTTGCTTTTGCATTTTGGCAGTTGATGGATATAATTCACAATCGATATCATTTGCGCGAACTTCATGTACTAACTTCATGCAATGAGCTTGTTCTTTTTCACCAAAATTCACGAATAATAACGTTAATCCTTGATCTGTTTCTTTTGGAAATAAGTCCAATTCTGTGATTACATCATATATTCTATCCGCACCAAAAGAGATTCCAACTCCAGACATTCCTGGCATTCCAAACAAACCTGTTAAATCATCGTATCTTCCTCCACCACAAATACTACCCATTTTCACACCATTTGCTTTTACTTCGAAAATTGCTCCTGTGTAATAATTTAGACCTCTCGCTAACGTAATATCGAATTCAATTTCTGCACGTTGCAATCCCAGACGTTCCACATTATCAAATACAAATTGTAATTCCTCCAAACCTTTTAAGCCAATCTCACTTTTTGCTAAAAAAGCACTCATTTTGGTCATTTTCTCTGAATTTGAACCTGAAAAAGAGAATAAAAGTTGAATTTTATCAATTGCTGCTTCAGAAATTCCTTTATCACGCAACTCTTTTACAACACCATCTTCTCCAATTTTATCCAGTTTATCAATTGCAACAGTAATGTCGATAATTCTTGCTGTTTCGCCACTCACTTCTGCAATTCCAGAAAGAATTTTACGGTTATTGACTTTGATGGTAAAACTTGGCAATTGCAAATTCGTTAAAACTTCGTCGATCATGAATGTAAAATCAACTTCATTCACCAAAGAATCACTTCCTACAACATCAGCATCACACTGAAAAAACTCCTGGTATCTGCCATGTTGTGGTCTATCTGCTCTCCAAACCGGTTGAATTTGATAACGTTTAAACGGAAAAGACAATTCATTTTGGTGTTGTACGACAAACCGTGCAAAAGGAACTGTTAGATCATAACGCAATGCTTTTTCTGAAAGCGAATTAGCGAAACGAGGCAAATTATCTTGTGCTAAAGCATCCAAATCTGCCTTACGCACTTTTTCTCCAGAATTCAATATTCTAAAAATCAATCGATCTCCTTCCTCACCATATTTACCCATCAATGTTGAAGATAACTCGAAAGAAGGTGTTTCAATCGGAGCAAAACCAAATTTTCTAAATGATTTTTTAATTGTGTCGAAAATATAGGTTCTTCTAGCTACTTCTTTTGGAAGAAAATCACGTGTTCCTTTGGGAATTGAAGGTTTTTGAGCCATTATAAAATTGAATTTAGGCAAAGATAGTTGAGAATTCTGAATTGAGAATTATGAATTATGAATTAACTATCTTAATTCAGTTTTTCCGAGCCATCTCAAAACGTTATCGCACCACATCGCATCTGATTCTTGCTGCGTGATGATATTCGATTCTACAGCAAAATCAATAACACGTCCTGGGTATGAATTAGCCACACCTTCCATTTCACCTAAAGGATAAGGATCATCCAATCCTGCAATTATTTGCGATGCTCCTGCTCTAGTTTTTATTAATTGCAACGTATATGAATCGTGTACTAACGAATCAAAAAATAAATTTGGGTGACCTAGCGCTTCTCTAGGGTTTGTTGTGCCTTCAAATAAATCTGGACGTCCATCAAAACCTTGCAAACGACGTCCATAGTTCGCTTGACCTAACATGCAACCATGTGCGAAGCACGTTCTTACATTTGGAAACTTCTCTAAAAGATTGTTAAGCGTGAATAAGTGCAAGGTGTCAGCTGTTTGCGCCATCATCCAAACCAAATGAAACCGCCAATAGATATCTTTTAATTTCACCATTTTTTCAGCATCGTAAGGATGAATTTCAACAGCTAAATTATAGTGATTTGCTAATTCGTAAATGGGAAATACACTTTCATCCGCAATAGATAACCATTCTCCTTCTTTGTTTAAGAAATGAGTAGGCAGACAAAGTAAATTCAGCTTTAATTGCGTTACACAACGTTCAATTTCTTTCAGTGCATCTTCCATGTAAAGTGGTTGCACGACAAAACCGCATGTAAATTTATCTGGTCTTCTTTGTTGCACACTCGCATTAAAATCGTTTTGCCATCGAATTGCATCATGCGCATCTTGTCTTTCCCAACCATTGCAATAAACTTGAGATAGGTTCAACATTACTCCATGATCGATATCGTATTTCGACATCCATTCTAATTTTTCATCAAAGAAAAAACTAGGATCTGTTATTGGTCGCGACCAATCATCTTGGCGCATGAATTTTTTATCCTCATCAATCCAAAACAACTTTTTATCCTTCATAAACCTTGGAATTTCGTTAGGTTCAGGAAGAATATGCCCGTGTCCGTTGATTTTGAGTTTTTTCATTTTAACATTTATTTGAATTAAGAAAACAATGATTCTACAAATTCAGTTTTATTGAATAATTGTAAATCGTTGATGCCTTCTCCAACACCAATGTACTTAACAGGGATTTTCATTTGATCTGAAATACCAATTACTACTCCACCTTTAGCTGTACCGTCTAATTTAGTAATTGCTAAAGCGTTGATATCAGTCGCTAAAGAAAATTGTTTCGCTTGTTCAAATGCGTTTTGACCGGTTGAGCCATCCAGTACTAATAAAATTTCATGAGGAGCTCCAGGAATTACTTTTTCCATTACGCGTTTTATTTTACTCAACTCTGTCATCAAGTTAATTTTATTGTGCAATCTACCTGCTGTATCAATGATTACTATATCTGCGCCTTGAGATTTAGCAGATTGTAATGTGTCAAATGCAACAGAAGCAGGGTCGGCACCCATTCCTTGTTGAACAATCGGCACACCAACCCTTTCAGACCAAATAATCAGTTGATCTACTGCGGCTGCTCTAAAAGTATCTGCTGCACCAAGTACAACTTTTTTACCTGAGGATTTAAATTGATGAGCAAGTTTTCCAATAGTGGTTGTTTTACCGACCCCATTGACACCAACAACCATAATAACATAGGGTTGGCCGTCTATTTTTTCAACTTCAAAACTTCCTTGATTCGTTGAATTATTTTCTTCAAGAAGAGCTGCAATTTCTTCTTTTAAAATTGTATTCAGTTCGTTTGTACCAAGAACTTTATCTCTTGAAACGCGTGCTTCAATTCTATTGATGATTTTTAATGTTGTATCAACACCAACATCAGAAGTAATAAGGACTTCTTCAAGGTTATCCAAAACTTCGTCATCAACCTTTGATTTACCAACGATTGTACGAGCCAGTTTTGATAAAAAACTCTGTTTGGTTTTTTCAAGTCCTTTATCAAGACTTTCTTTTTTTTCTTTTGAAAATAATCCGAAAAATGCCATAATCTACTTTTGCATTTGTAAAAATAAGAAAAGCCCCGAATAGTCGGGGCTTAAATATTTAGAAAAAGAAAAGAAATTAGTTCTTATCGAACCACTCTTTAACTTTATCGTTGTGTACAATTTCTTCTTTAAAGGTATATGAATTAGACTTTTCAGACTTCTGCATTTTTATCACCTTTGTATGTTCTTTTCCGCCACCTTTTTGTAACGATGCTACTACTTTCTTTGCCATGATTCAATTATTTAATCTCCTTATGAACCGTCATACGCTTCAAAATAGGATTGAATTTTTTAATTTCCATACGATCAGGTGTGTTCTTTCTATTCTTCGTTGTTATATAACGAGAAGTTCCTGGTTGACCTGATTCCTTGTGCTCGGTGCACTCAAGAATTACTTGAATTCTATTACCTTTTGCTTTCTTAGCCATTTCTTTACTTTTTCAAGTCTACCGTTTCACAACGGGAGGACAAGATTATTTTAAATATCCTTTCTCGCGTGCCTCTTTTATGACAGCAGAAATACCTTTTTTGTTAATATTTCTCAACGCTGAGGTTGAAATTTTTAACGTTACAAAACGCTCTTCTTCAGGGAGAAAAAATTTCTTTGAAATTAAATTCGGGTAGAATTTACGCTTCGTTCTGCGTTTTGAGTGAGAAACATTGTTTCCTACCATAACAGATTTACCCGTAAGTTGACAAATTCGTGACATCTATAGTTGTTTTATCCTTATTCTAAATGGGGTGCAAAGTAACTACTTTTTTCCTACATGAACAAGGAAAGATTAATTTTTTTCACTTAAAATTCCTAAAATTTTACATCTAGCTAGATTTAAGGCAGTTAAAACAGTCATTTCGATGTTTCTTTCTCTGCTATTTCCAAAATAAAACTGTTTCGAAAAGACATTCTCATTACTTGCGATAGCAATCCAAATAGTACCGACTGGTTTTTCATCACTTCCACCATCTGGGCCTGCAACTCCCGAAGTGGAAATACACATATCAACTCCCAGAATTTCTCTTCCATTAACCGCCATTTGTTCAACTACCTCTTGACTAACTGCACCAAAATTGTCTAAATTTTCAGTCGAAACATGAACGAGTTTCTTTTTCAACGCATTGCTATAAGTTAATATACTCCCCTCAAAATAAGAAGAGGAACCAGCTACAGAAACAATACTTTTAGCAAGAGCCCCTGCAGTGCAACTTTCTACAGTTCCAATAGTAAGTTCTTTAGCAATTAACAGCTTTCCAATTACACTCGGTAATGTATCCTCTTCAGAACCATAAATATATTGAGGAAATCGATCTTCAAGGACAGTAAAATAGGCATTAATTTCTTCTTTTCGAACTTCACCTTGATAGGATGATAGTCGCAATTTCACCATTCCAGGAGATGGCAAATAAGCCAATCCTAATCCTGCTTCTCTCACTTCATTTTCCCAGTCTTTAATCGCTTCTGCTAAAAACGATTCGCCAATTCCTTGTGTTAAAATAGTTTTGTGATACATCGCTTTTAAAACGAATCGTTCTTTCAAACGAGGAAAAACTTCTTCCAACATGATTCCTTTCATTTCATAAGGAACACCTGGCATACTAATTAGAACTTTATCATTTTGAGTAAACCACATTCCTGCAGCTGTTCCGTATCTATTTTCTAGAATCTCACATTTTTTTGGCAATTCTGCTTGACGAATATTCACCTCCAACATTGGACGTTTTCGCTCTGCAAAATAGGTTTCTATCTTCGTTAAAGTTGGTAAATGAATTTCTAGTTCACTGTCAAAATATTCACACAAGGTATATTTCGTAATATCATCTTTTGTTGGACCTAAGCCACCTGTTACCAAGACAATATCGCTTCTCAAAAACGCTAAATCAATTGCTTCTTTAATAAGCTGTTTTTCATCCGAAATTGTGGTTACTTGAACAATTTGAATTCCAATTTTAGAGCATTCTTGACCTAACCAAGATGCATTGGTATTAATTGTTTGACCAATTAGTAATTCATCACCAATTGATAATAATTCAGCCCTCATTTTTTCTTCTTTTAAATTTAGCAATCGATTCTATGTGACCTGTATGTGGAAATTGATCTACAAGTGAGATCTTTTCAAGCTCATAACCTGCTTTTGAGAGCGTTTCAGCATCTCTGGCTTGGGTTGATGGGTTACATGAGATATAAACGATATTTTCAGCTCCTAGATCAATTGTTTTCAAAAGAGTTTTCGGAGCGATTCCAGCTCTCGGCGGATCCAATATTATCGTCGAAATATTCCCAATATATTCTGGGTGTTCTTTTAGGAATTTTCCTACGTCAGCCGCATAGAAATTAATTCCTTTTATACCATTTCGTTTACAATTTCGTTTGGCATCTTCAATTGCTTCAGCCACAATATCCACTCCAACGATTTCAACATCACCTTTTCGTGTAGATAATATTTGTCCAATTGTTCCTGTTCCGCAAAACAAGTCCATGACAACTTTACCTGCTGGAATTTCCTCTTCAAAAACATAATCCAAGGCTTTGGTGTACAATTTTTCAGCACTCTTTGGATTCGTTTGAAAGAAACTTTCCATAGAAATTTCAAAATTCAACCCCAATAATTTTTCAATGACAATCGGTTCACCATAGACTAATTTCCATTGACCATTTTCAATTTTGGCTCTATCGGCAACGTTATCGTTAACTGTATGTTGAAATCCAGCTAAGCGATTTCCTAATTTTTCTTTTAGAAACGATGCAAATGCTTCTACGTCAAAATCTTCCAATCCTACTGAAGAAGTCACTAAATTCAGCAGTAACTGATCTTGTTCAAATGATTTTCGAACTACAATATGTCTAAAGAATCCTTCTTTTTTAGGCGGATGCCAAGCTGGCAATCCCGTATTCTGAAGAAATATTCGAATATCTTTTAGAATCGTCTCCCATTGCTCATCGAACATTCCACTTGGTTTGTTCAAGCTTTCTACTTTCCACCACGTTCCACGACGTTTAAATCCTAAAGCAAATGCTTCGTCTTTCTCTTCGCCCGTTTCCAAATCATGTTCAATAGTCGAAAAACTATATTCCATTTTATTGCGGTAATAATAATGGTTTGGTGAAGAAATGAATTCATCAAAACGGTCATTTAAATCCCGAATATTAGAAATTCTACTAAATACTTCTAAGGTTGATGTTTTCTTGTGTTCTTCTTGCAATGCTATTGGAACGTATATGTATGGTCCGCCAGAAATCTCTTGAAAAGATGAAATAACCTCATCTTTCGACCTACGAATTACATCTTGGAATTTTGCTTCAGCGTGACGCTTGCGTTTTTTCTCAATTTTAGCTTTAACTAATTGACCTGGAAACGTATTGTCGACAAAAACGACATAATGACCATCTTCTGTTTCAACTTTTGCAATTCCTCTACCTCCAAAAGCATAGTCGGAAATTTCTAATTCAACAATATCACCTCTTTGAAACACACGCATTTATTTTGAGTGACAAAGTTAGTTATTAGTTGCGAGTTATAAATTACTAGTTGAT
>JBIIWQ010000001.1:0-37125 GCA_044338805.1 Crocinitomicaceae bacterium | reverse complement strand
AAATGAGTACTGATATCTTATTCTAGCCGAAAGAGAAAATCGGTTTAATGTATGCTTAAACTCAGCATTAAAATTTAAACGGTTGGTAAAGGAATAATTTCCGTATTTATTTAAAGCAAATATAGCTCTATAATCTGCTGATGGTCGGAACCACTTCGTAACTTTATATTTAATTGAAACTTGCGGAAAATAAATTTGATCATTAAAACCACCAATTCGACCAGTAAATGACGCTGCCCAGTCTAATTTCTTATTTAACCGTCCTTTTACACCAATAGAAGTCCAACTTTTGCCTGAAGATTGTTGGCTTATTGAGAGAAAAGGCAAACATATTGAAAACAAAAGTACACGAAACATGTTACAATTTTTTTGTGTTAATTGTACCCAAATCAATTGTAGATTTTTTGCTGTCAATAGTTGTCGTAACTATTACTTCCTTTTTGCCACTTGCGACACTATTGTCATCTTCGTAAACAAAAATAGTATAATCACCTTCTTCTAAATAGTTAAACTCAAAGCTACCGTCATAGCTTGTTTTGGTCTTATCATTATAAAAAGTATTCCCTGCACCATAAACGATATAAACGTCAACTTCAGCTCCAGGATATTCAGCAGATAGCGTGCCAACTAAAGTATATTTTTTTACATTAATTAATCCTTTAATTGTTGAAGAACCACCTTGACCCTCTACTTTTTTACAAGAATTAAAAAGCAAAAAAGTTGAAAATATTAATGAAAGAGAGATTATTTTATACATACTATTTTAAAATAAAAAATTAACCGAAAAATATAGGAATACAACCATTCCACTGTTTTATTCGTCACTAAATTAGGGAATAATTTAATATTATGATAATATTAACCTAAATTAGGTCCTGAAAAAAGACTTTTGCAAAACTAAATACTAGAAAATGAAAACAATATTTTACGCATTTATCCTCTTATTTCTTTCTTTTAAAGCAAGCTCCCAAGTCATTATCAATGAATATTCTTGTTCAAACATGACAGGAGTCACTGATGCATATGGGAACAGAGAAGATTGGGTTGAATTATACAACATGGGTGCTGCACCTGTTGATTTAACGGGATATTATTTATCAGATAAATCGACCAATTTGCAAAAATGGATGATTCCTAGTGGATCAATTGCAGCAAACGGATACAAAATGGTCTATTGCACAAAAAGAAATACTGTAAATGGGACACAATATCACCCAAACTTCAGTTTAACCCAAACAAGAGGTGATTGGATTATTTTAGTGAATTCTGCACTGAATGTGTCAGATTCAATAAAAATAGTTCACATGACAAAGGCCGACCATTCTGTTGGAAGGTCTACAAATGCTGCTCCTGATTGGAAATTGTTTACAATACCAACTCCAAACGCAGCCAACGTTGGAGCACAAAACTTTTATACACCAAAACCAGTGGTTAGCCTTGCTCCAGGGTTTTATGCAGGGGCGCAATCAGCAACAATTACTTGCTCTGATCCAACAGCAACGATTCGCTATACTATAAACGGGCAAAATCCAACTGCTACATCTACATTATATTCTGGGCCGGTACCTATTAATGCTACGATGGTATTAAGAGCAGCTGCATTTAGCACGAATCAACCATCTTTTATTGAAACTAATTCTTACTTTATAAATGTAACACACACACTTTCTGTTGTTTCTGTTTGTAGTCAAGGGGTATTTAACCTTGTAGCAAATGGTAATCAAACACCAGTTGTTGGAGCATTTGAATTATTTGAGGATGATGGGACATTTATTGATGAAGGTCAGGGAGATTTCAATAAACATGGTAACGACTCATGGGCTTATGACCAAAGAGGGTTTGATTATATTACAAGAGATGAATTTGGATACGCAGCTGGACTAGAACATCAGATTTTTCCTGATTCACCAAGAGACCAGTTTCAAAGGGTTATTTTGAAACCTGCAGCAAGTGATAATTACTCTTTTGAAAATGGAGCTCATATCCGTGATGCTTTTATACATACTCTTTCTATAAGAGCAGACATGAATTTAGATGAAAGAACATGGAGACCATGTGTGGTTTATGTGAATGGCGTTTATTGGGGAGTTTATGAAATTCGTGAAAAAGCGGATGATCACGATTATACCGATTTCTATTTTGATCAAAATAAATATAATTTACAGTATTTAAAAACGTGGGGAGCAACTTGGGAAGAATATGGTGCTCCAAATGCCCAGCCAGCATGGAACTCTTTAAGAAACTTTATTTCTACCAACAATATGGGCGTTCCCGCAAATTTTGCAAATGTGGACACATTGTTGAGCTGGAGATCATTATGTGATTATTTTGTGTTTAACTCTTATGTAGTAAATCAAGACTGGTTAAATTGGAATACGGCTTGGTGGAGAGGAATGAATCCTAATGGAAACCATAGAAGATGGAGGTACACGCTTTGGGACATGGATGCAACGTTCGGTCATTATACCAATTATACAGGCATTCCTGACGCAACTGCAAATGCCGACCCTTGTAATGCAGAGAATTTACCAAATCCTGGGGGACAAGGACATACGGACATTTTGGAAAAACTCATTAATGAAAACCCCGTTGTTGAGCAATATTATATTACACGGTATATTGATTTAGTTAATACGTATTTTTCTTGTGATTACATGCTAAATCTATTGGACAGCATGGTGGCAGAAATTGATCCCGAAATGTCGGCCCAGTGTACAACATGGGGAGGAACATATACCGGGTGGCAGTCGAGGGTTACCCAATTAAGAAATTTTATTACTTTACGCTGTACTGCGCTCGAACAAGGTTTAATAGATTGTTATAGTTTAACAGGTCCTTATGCTACAACTTTTGATGTTTCACCACCTTTGTCTGGAGAAATTAGAGTGAATTCTGTTTGGGCACCAACGTATCCCTGGGCAACAACTTATTATGGTGGTATTACGACCAATATTATTGCCCGACCTCTGCCTGGATTTATGTTTGACCATTGGGAATACACAACAGGACCTTTATCGAATGTTATTACTGAAGACACAAATAGTTTAAACATTACGGGAATAGAAAATATTGTTGCATTTTTTATACCTGATAATCCAGATCTAGATGGAGACGGATGTTTAAATGTTGACGAAGTTATAGCTGGAACAAATCCAAACAATCCTGATACGGATGGAGATGGAGAAAATGATTGTGCCGAAACAGGAGTTGATCCATTAAACCCGTTAGATACAGATGGTGATGGAATAATTGATGCGTTGGAATCTTCAATTGATGAAACAGACCCAGCCAATACTGACCCTTGTATTCCAAACCCTAATGCTGGTCCATGTGATCAAGATGGAGATGGTTTAACGAATTCGCAAGAAGCAACAGCTGGAACAAACCCAACTAATCCAGATACAGATGGAGACGGAATTAATGACGGAGCTGAAATAACAGCGAGTACGGACCCAATTAATCCTTGTGATCCGGATAATTTCTTCCCGGGTTGTCAAAATGATTCAGATGGAGATGGTTTATTGGACGCTCAAGAAGGAGTCTTTGGAACAGATCCAACTAATCCTGATACAGATGGCGATGGTCTGAATGACGGTGTCGAAGTTGGAAATGGAACAGATCCATTGGATGAATGTGATCCAAATAGTTCAGGAGTAAATTGCATCAACGGGATATATTTACCTTCTGGATTCTCGCCTAATGGCGCAGGGAATGCTCTAAACGAAAACTGGGCAATTATAGTAGGGAAAGATGTTAAATCCTTCACTCTTTCTGTTTATGATCGGTGGGGAAATTTAATTTTAAAAACTACTGATAATAATTTCAAATGGGACGGATCATATAAAGGTCAACCTTGTAATGCAGGTGTTTACGCTTATATTTTAGAGGTGAACTATATGAACGGAACAAGTGAAATGCGTTCTAATAACGTTACTTTAATTCGTTGATAGATGAAAAAGACACTTTTATCGTTGTCGTTATTTTTGGTTGTAGGACTAAATGCGCAAGATTTACATTTTACGCAAACAGCGCAAACACCTTTATTAATTAATCCAGCAGCAGCAGGGGTATATGATGGTTGGGAACGAGTGATTATCAATCATCGAAACCAATGGTTGGGTGCTGGAACGCAATTCATGACTACCTCAATTGCTGCAGATGCCAATTTCGGGAAAACAAGAACGAATGATAAAGCATATGTTGGTTTAGGAATCATGTTTTATAATGATATCGGCGGAAACTCAAAGTTTGGAAGCCAAACTGGTTCACTAACATTAAGTGGTATTTTACCAATGGTAGGTTCTGGCCATTCATTATCCGCAGGAATTCAAGGTGGTTTTGGTTCTAGAAAGGCTGATTTCTCGAATTTGACTTTTACATCGCAGTGGAATGGAACAAGTTATGATCAAACAATTGCTTCTGGAGAAGTTAATGGCATGTCGTCCTTTCGTTATTTAGATGCTTCAGCAGGACTTTATTATGTTTTCGACGGAGGGCAATCGTCGTTTAGTAGAAACAATGATTTTAAATTTCAATTTGGTGTTGGAGGTTTTCACTTGAATAAGCCAGAAATGAAATATACCACAGTTACAGCCGGAAAATTGTACCGTAAATTTGTAATTCACACAAGTGTAATATCTGACATAGCGAATTCAGATTGGTCTTTTGATGCAAGTGCAGTACAGTTTATTCAAGGCCCACACCTTGAAACTATTCTTGGATTAATACTGAGAAGACGTTTCCAAAATGGTTCAAAAGTCACAGGATATTCACAAGATGCTTATTTTGGTTTTGGAACGTATTATAGGTTTAAAGATGCAATATCACCATCAATAACAGTTGATTTTAAAGGCTTTAAATTTGGGGTTTCTTATGATGTTACTGTTTCATCCATGCGAAAAGCATATACAGGTGGATCACTTGAATTTTCGCTTTCATATACGAATTTGAGTCACGCGTTGTTTAAGACAAGAGGAAGGTTTTAATTGAAAACAGTAATGCGTTAACGTATGTTTTTTACTGCGGTTACTGAGTTGAATTCCCCATCGGTTATAGAGTGCACCCCCGAGGTTGCTAAGCTAATCTCTAACTCGGTTGCTGAGCTTGTCGAAGTAATCGAAATGGGGCTTATCTTCTAACCAAAGACTTGAAAAATCTGAAGATGTATTTGCGAAACAAAAACATCAAGATCAAATAAGGAAGAATCATTAAATAAAGAATTCCCGAATTAATGCTAGATCCAAAAGATGCTTCATCTAATTCACTTCCTTGTTCTGCTAATAATTTACATTGGGAACAACCTTGCGCCATAAGCTCATTATCACCTAATACGATGAAAAACAATACGGCTAAAACAATCCATTTTTTCATACTACAAAAATACCACTTTTATTCATTAAGTTTTCATCAAAGTGAAGAATTTAGAGCGTAAATCCATTTAGATTAATTAGAATTAAAAACTCCGTAGGAGTGAAATGTTTTTAGCGACGGATGCAGTCCGTCGTTAAAAAGACAACAAAAATCGTAATCGTTTTTGGCATGCGTTTTTGAATAAAAACCATGACAAAAACAAATAATAGGTGAAAGTTTTATAGGGAACGGTAGTGATCAATGAGCAACGAATAATTCTTAATAAGGAAATTCAATTAACTTTGTAATACCGAGCAAAAGTCAATATATGAAGTATTTAATTTTTATAATTCCTTTTTTCTTTGTTTCCTGTTCCGACTTGAAACCAACAAAATCTCTTCCGAAAGATATTGATAGTTTATTGGTGATGTTTCCTGATAGCCTTGAAATTATAATTCTACATGGAAATAAAATGATCAAGGACCTAAAATTTGAAAAAGCAATGGCAGATGGTGCTAAAGCTTTTCGCATTGATAAAAATAGAATAGATGCTCGAATGTTGTATGCTGATGTGTTGAATAATCGTCCATCACGCACACCAGATGATATTGCTACAGCACAAACACAATACAACTACATTATAAAAAAACAAGCAAAAAACATCAAAGCCTTAATTGGATTGGCATCAACCTACAGCCAACAAATGGATTTCGAAAAGTCATTTAAATACATTAATATGGCTTTACGAGCTGATCCAAAATACCGTGACGCATATGTAATGAAAGGATCCAATTACTTGTTTTTAGGAAAAAAGGATTTAGCAAAATCATCGTATGAAACAGCTGTTCAACAAGACCCAACATTTTATGAAGCCTACTTAATGCTTGGTTCTCTTTATCAGTCGGAAAACGATAAAATTTGTATTGAATACTATAAAACGGCTGTGCAACTCCAACCTAAAAACCCTGAGGTACTATTTTCATTGGCATATGCTGAACAAATTTTTGACGAACCAGAAAACGCTTTAGATATTTACCGTCAAATGATTCGTATTGATACTTCTTTTTATCAAGCCTTGAATCAAATTGGTGTCATTAAACAATACAATTACAAAGATTTGGATAGTGCTATTTACTATTACAATTCAGCTCTTCAAACGGAGCCTCGTTTTGTGGAAGCATGGCACAACCTTGGAACGTGTTATGAAGGACAAGGAAATGTTACAAGAGCATTACAATCGTATGCTAAAGCATTGAAATACAATCCAGAATTTAAATTGTCTCGCGATAGAGCGAATGCGCTGAAATGAAACGTTTAAATCCTAAAATTATTCAGCTTATTGGCGATGCAGTTATTCCATTATTGGGTTTTTTCTGGTGGAATTGGAGCTTGTATTTTATTGTAATATTCTACTTGCTCGATTATCTCAGCAACGAAGTAATTCTGAACCTGAAATCAAAAAAAATCATAACTTTTCAAGAAATTGATTCTAAAATTTGGATTCAAAAGTCCTCATTGAGTTTCTTGTTATTTCTTCTAGGAATTGTCTTGGTGCACCTTTCAATGAAAATGTTGCATCCCCAAATTGATTTTTACAAAGAATTCATTCAGTTTTTAAGTTACAAAGATATGGGAATAGCACAGGGTTATTTCTTAATTCCACTAATTGCTTTAGTCGGATTTCAGCGCTATAAAATGGAGTTTTTAATACCAGGGAGATGCAAAACACTGACTATTCCAACGCTTTGGGCTTCCCATTTTAAAATGCAATTTACCCTGATTGGTTGTGTGGCATCTACAATTGGTTTTCAATCGTTAATAGCGCTACCAGAAACAGTTTATATTATTGGAATTGTTGTGGTAACGATTGTGTATCAGTTGGTTGAGAGAAAAGGTTCTTAGTGTTTCTTCCTCAACCACCTCGGCAACAACACCGCCCCAATAAACAAATACGGGAAATAAGAAATTAAGCGCCAGAGAATCGCTAAGGCAGCGAGTAATAAAGCGGATTGACTAAAAGTTACCATCAATTCTCCAAAAGCATATTCTGCAATGCCACTTCCTCCAGGGGTTGGACTAACACGCATTAAAAGCCATAAAACCAATTGTTTTCCAAGAATGAGGAGATGATCCATGATTCCCAAATTCAAAAAGGCTTGTAAAAGTGCATTGATCACTAGAAATCTGGAAGTCCAACTAGCACAGGTTGCTCCAAATACTTTCAACCAAAAACCAAACGATTCTTTTTTAAAGATTTTGGAAGAAGCTTCAATGTCTTTTCCTGTTTTGATGGCGTTCTCTTTTTTCCTGCTTAAAGACGGAAGACTAAAGACAATTTTTAAAAATCCTGTTGCCAATTTTGGAACGATGAAAAGTGTTGTGAACATGAACAAACAAATTCCCACAAAGACAGAATAGCCTATCCAAAAAACCCACTGAACATTGGCAGCATTGAATGCTTGATGGGGAAATAGTTGAGCTGCATCGATAAACACAAAAACGAATGGAATCAATAAGATGTAAAACAAATTATCCATCAAAGCAGTGATAAAAATAATCGCTGTTGAACGACCCAAATCGATCTTTTCTTTGTTGAGGATAAACATCGCAACTGCTGCTCCACCTAAAACTCCTGGAGCTAATGCAGATGCAAATTCCCACAACATTATAACGTGAAAACTCGATTGCCAACTGAGTTTTGAATGTGTTAATAGTCGAATGCGCAACATGTAAAAGAAGTCGCGGCCAACCATAAAAACGAGCGCAAAGAAAAGCCATAAAATAGAAGTGTTGTTCCACTGAATTTCTATTAATGAATCCGAAAGTGTTTCTTCTCGATAGTTTCCGTTTTTCGCAGGGAAAAATTCAGCCGCTAATTTTGTGTCAACAAGACCGTTGTGATTGCTATCTATCCAGGAATAGGACCCGTTATTATCAGCGACTTTGATAAATCGAACTTCAGAAATACTGCTGAACAACATCCAACCTGCAACACTCAAACCAATCAAAATGCTCAACCACATTTTCCATCCTTGAAAGGACCGTTGAATGATTGAAGGTTCTTTCATTTATTGGATAGGTGTAAGTTGAACATCCATCTCCCAATTCGCTCTTACGGTTGTTGGTTTTGTGAAATTATAAACTTTTTCAGGCTGTATGTTCAAAGCTCTATTTCCTGGGTCCCAGTTGAAATTAGCATTCAAATCTTCTATCACACGAAATTGGTAAATACCAGGCTCAAGTTTGGAAAAAGAAATTTTACTATCATCTAAATTCAAGACTTTTTGAACAACTTTATTGTTTTGAAGAAGCTCCACAATGACATTTTGCTTGAATTGAGAAACGTCAACATGAATGACTCCATAATCCTTTTCTTCCTTTAAAGAAATAAAGAGTGAAATAGAATCTGATAATGTGTTTTGTTGTCCAAGTGCGGCTCCTTTCTGAAAAACAACTTGAATTTTCGAAAGGTCCTTTCTGTCAAAATCGAGTGTTAGTGTATTCAAGTCAATTTTTGTTTCGAAAGGAATAGCAAGTGAATCCTTTAGGTTAAGGAGTTTAATTTTATAATTATCGACGGTTACAATTCTGTCATTCACGGTAAAGGAAACAGTTTCATGATCTCCAATCTGGTTATTCTTAAATTTTGGAATTAAACGCAAGGAATTAGCCTTTTCCCTTTCAGTGATTCTTAAATTCAAGGTGTCAGAAATTGCATCAGATTTAACAATAAGCTCAAATTTTGTTTCAGCTTGAGGGGCATAATAAAACGCAACACTATCCTCCTCGAAGAAGCACATGTTTTCTTTTTCAATTTTTGTGTTATTCATAAAAAAATCGGCATTCAACAAGGAATAATTCGAAGCAACAGTAAAGCTTCCAGGTGCATTGTAAGTAAAACTATTAGTCTTTTTTTCTCCTAAAGGAGCTGATAGCAATAATGGAACTGTATCAATTTGAGAAGCAGAAAGTTCCATTGGCTCAGAACGGAAAGCAACGGATTCACTGGCTTGAATTTGCATATCCAAGTTTTCATCAATAAACGCAGCTAAATTATAAGTTCCTTCTTTTAAATAAGAAAAAGTTGCCAAGCCCGATGCATCAGATTTTGCGAAATAATAAGGTTTTAAAGAATCGTTGAGTGAAAAAAGGCCAACTGTTGAACCCTTTAAAAGTTTGTTGTTAAAAGCATCTGCAACGGTAACAGAATAATTTAATGAGTCAATTGTAGCTCCAGTTGAAAAAACATACGTCATTAAAGAATCATTACTTTCCGTAACATCTTTAAGCGCGCCATTCATATAAATTACATAGGTAGTGTTTTCTTTAAGTTGTTCTTCCCATTTTATTGAAAGGGTTTTGTTTTTAATCGTTGCTTTCGGTGTTGCGTGATTTGGAACAAAAAAGATGGTTTGTATAGGATTATTTAATTGAATGAATTCGTCAAAAGTGATTTCAAGTTCTTTTCCTGTGAAACCAGTTGTTTCATTTTGTGGAAATGTTTTCCCCGCAACAGGCTGAGGTGCTATTTCGTCTTTTTCTCCACCTGTTAACGTACCAACTTGCGCACAAGAGAGTAAGATGAGCGGAATAAATAATATTATAGTTTTTCTGAAACCCATTGACATAAATTTGTGAGGTGTTCAAGATCTGTATGGTCGAAATGGTTTAAATGTTCGCTATCAACATCTAAAACTCCAACAACAATATTGTTTTTTGTTAAAGGAATAACAATTTCACTTTTAGATAAAGAAGAACAAGCAATGTGTCCAGGAAAAGCTTCGACATCCGCAACAACGATTGCTTCTGCATTCTGCCAAGATGTTCCACAAACTCCTTTTCCTTTTTGAATTCGGGTGCACGCAATTGGCCCTTGAAATGGCCCTAGGACAAGTTCATCATTTTTAACAAGATAAAATCCGACCCAAAAGAAATTGAAAGCTTCTTTTAGAGCGGCACTGATGTTCGCTAAGTTTGCAACAGCATCTTGTTCGTTGCCAATTAAAGCTTCTATCTGAGGAAGAAGATTTTGGTAGATTTCACTTTTAGTGCCGGTGAGTTGAGAGAGTGTTTCTGACATTTTATTAGTTGTATTAGCAAAATTGCCTTTTTTATGTGGATTCTGCAATTTTTTCCGTATCTTCAAATAACAAACGCTATTTATGTTAGAAAAAGTATCCCTAGAAAAAGTTTTATTTCTGGACATTGAAACTGTCCCACAAACGTATCAATTCCCTGATTTAGAGGAAGAAGCGAAACACTTATTTGAAATAAAAACAAGGTTTCAGCAAAACGAGGAGAAGTCCTTTGAACAATTGTACAATGAAAAAGCAAGCATTTTTTCCGAATTTGGAAAAATTGTGTGTATTTCTGTTGGCTTTGTTCGAGAGACAACTACTGGCAAACAATTAAGAATGAAATCGTTTTACCACGATGATGAAGAAACATTGTTGAATCAATTCAAAAAATTGTTGGACGAACATTACAATACACCGTACCATATTTTGTGTGGGCACAATGCTAAAGAATTTGATTTTCCGTATATCTGTCGACGAATGTTGATTAATGGTATTAAACTTCCAGATGTACTAGACATCGCGGGAAAAAAACCATGGGAAATAAGTCATTTGGACACAATGGAATTATGGAAGTTTGGAGATTACAAAGCTTATACTTCTTTAGCATTGCTATGCCATGTATTTAAAATCCCAACGCCAAAAGATGATATTTCCGGAGCTGATGTAGCAAGAGTATATTATGAAGAAAATGATTTAGAGCGCATCAAAGTGTATTGTGAAAAAGATGTTGTCGCCTTAGTACAATTATTTTTGAGAATGAAGGGAGACCCTTTAATTGTAGAAGGAGACATTCAGTTTTCGTAAAACACAAAAAAACCGCCTGTTCATCCTTGAGTTTATCAAAGGGTCGAGGGGAGGCTTATTATTTTTATTGGATATAAACAGTTTCTTTTGAAGTAACTTCTTGTTCAATTTTAATTATTCCCTGTCCCGTTGATCCACCAAATGTCGCTTCGATGTTCAAAACAGCTACACCGGCTTGACCTAATTGATAAACATCATTGAAATTAAATTTTGCTTCTCCTGAAGTGTTACTAATTGTCGTATCATATAAAACAACATTTGCTGGCTGATTTGTTGTAGATTGACCATACAAAACAACTGTAGCACCTGAAACCAATTGATTAGCAACATCACGCACATAAATTATTGCGATAGTATCTGCTTTCTTGCGGCATCCAGAAGATAACGCTACTCCTAAAACTGATATAAAAGCAAATAAAAGAGTTCTTTTTACTGAAGTATTCATAGGTTGGGTTTTTAGTTTAAATAGACAGTTTCTACTGTCGTTATGTGAGCGCGCGCGCGAATATATTCAGCACCCTGAGCACCATTTTTTTTGGCAATTACATCAAAATATCCTGTTGAATTACTTTCTCCAGCTTGAGAAAAGAAAGAATCCATATTCAAAAGAGCAAATCCAGAAGAATTGGTAAAAACAGTGTCAACATAAGCCATAGTTGAAGGAGTAGAATTTACATCACCCACAATAACAACCTGTGCACCATCTAATAATTGGTTGCTAGCCGATCTAACAAAAATTTTAACAACTGAAGCATCGTCGTTTTTACACGCCGAAAAAAGGCTTATTAGTAGTAGAAAAGAGCAAGCAGTTAATACAGTTTTCATCAATTTATTCATCTTTTTTTACAAATCTTAACCACCAAAGATAAACTATTTTTAAATTAATCCGACAACAAAGTTCTTCTTAATTTCTTACCTTCGTGTAAGATAGTAGTGTTATTTTATTCTTTAAACAGAAATAGAGCATAAAAAGTTACACTGCGATAAAAAAAAGTCAAAATAGTTAAGCGCAACGATTACACGAATGAAAGCATTAATAGACAAGAGTATTACAGAGATAGAAGCCTTTAATGTCCAAGACTTGAAGAGTTTGGAAGATTTCAGAATTTATTTTTTAGGTTCAAAAGGACGTGTGAAAAATTTATTTGGAGAACTAAAAGGTGTTCCAAACGAAGATAAAAGAGAAGTTGGTCAATTACTTAATAATTTCCGTTCATTAGCAGAAGAAAAATTCGCTTCTTTCAAAGAAAAACTAGAAAATACTGCAACGGATTCAGCCAGAATTGACACTTCTAGACCTGGTGATGATCAAGAAATCGGAGCGAGACACCCACTTTCATTGGTAAGAAGTGAAATTATAGATATCTTTAATCGTATTGGATACGCTGTTTCTGAAGGGCCAGAAATTGAAGATGATTGGCATAACTTTTCTGCCTTAAATTTTCCGCCAGAGCATCCAGCGAGAGATATGCAGGATACTTTTTTTATAGAAAAGGGAGGTATTGAAATGGCACTTCGTACGCACACAAGTTCAGTTCAAGTTCGAGTTATGGAAAATTCAAAACCGCCAATTCGAACAATTTCACCCGGAAGAGTTTATAGAAATGAAGCAATATCTGCGCGTGCACATTGTTTTTTTCACCAAGTTGAAGGCTTGTATATTGATAAAAATGTCTCCTTCGCCGATCTGAAACAAACACTTTTATATTTCGCGAAAGAAATGTTTGGTGAAAAAGCACAAATTCGTTTAAGACCATCGTATTTTCCTTTTACAGAACCAAGTGCCGAAGTGGATGTTTCATGTACAATTTGTAATTCGAAAGGGTGTAATGTCTGTAAATATTCTGGCTGGTTAGAAATTCTTGGTTGTGGTATGGTTGATCCAAATGTGTTAGAAGCTTGCGGCATTGATTCGAAAGAATATTCAGGCTTTGCTTTTGGAATGGGAATAGAGCGGATTACACAATTGAAATATAAAGTCAACGATTTGCGTTTGTATTCTGAGAACGATGTTCGTTTTTTAAAACAATTTACAGCAGGAATTTAAATATGGGATTATTTTCATCACGACCTAAAAAGGTATTTCCTTGGGTACAATTAACATCTGAAGAGCAATTAATTTCTGCTTTTGAACAATCCAATGATAAGCCTGTGCTGTTTTTTAAACATAGTACAAGATGCAGTATCTCTTCAATGGCACTAAGTAGATTTGAACAAAATGCTGAATCGTTAAGTGAAATCTGTGATTTGTATTTTATTGACTTATTGGAGTTCCGTCAGATTTCTAATAAATTAGAGGAAATTAGTAATGTGATGCATCAATCGCCACAAGTAATTGTTGTAAAAAATAATGAAGTAATCTATACTGAAACGCATTCATCTATTGATACAAAAGAAATAGAAAGACAACTAAGTTAGAAAACGAATATGAAAAAGTATTTAATTATAGGGTTAATTTTTATTGTTTTAGGAGCATTAGTTGTTGTTCCAATATTACAAAGCACACCAACAGTTGAAGAGGATGAACTTCCTGCAGTTTTTGCTTTTAACGACAATTTGGCTACGAAGTGGGACGAAACAATTCAATTAGAAATCAACATCATTCAAGATGATATTACTAAACTAGAATTAATTTATAACGACAGTATATTTAAAACATGGAACAATCCAAAGGGGAAAATAGTAATTCCGTTTAAAGCAGGATATTATGGTTTGGGCGCGCGAGAAGTCCAACTTTTATCCACAATGAAAGATGGCTCTTCATTCGCAGACAATAGAATGGTACGTGTTTTATCTGATGTTGTTCCTGAAATTTGGATTGCAGAAATTGTTTCTTCTTTTCCTCATAGCACCACCAGTTTTACGCAAGGTTTAGAATTCAATGATGGGATTTTATATGAAGGAACTGGTCAAAAAGGACAAAGCATGGTTGCCCAGGTAAATCTTAATTCAGGAGAAACAATCAAAAAAATGGGACTTGACGGAACTTATTTTGGAGAAGGAATTACAATTCTTGGCGACAAATTATACCAATTGACGTGGCAAGAACAAAAATGTTTTGTTTACAATAAATCCACGTTGCAAATAGAAAAAGACATGCCATATATTGGTGAAGGATGGGGATTGTGTAACGATGGAACTTCTTTAATAATGTCAAATGGATCTGAGAGAATTACTTTTAGAAATCCAAAAACGTTTGAAATTGAAAGAACGATTGAAGTTTATACACATCAAGGAGCAGTTACAAATTTGAATGAGCTAGAATACATTGACGGTTTCATATATGCCAATGTTTGGATGACCAATAAAGTGGCAATCATAGATCCATTAAACGGAAAGGTGCTTGCAGAATTAGATGCAACAACATTAGTCAACGCAGGAAAAGGGAACGGTGATGTTTTAAATGGAATAGCACTTGATCCTAAAAGCAATAAGCTTTATATGACCGGAAAAAATTGGATGAAATTATTTGAAGTGAAAATTAAAAAACCGAATGCCTAAGATTCAATCATGAGAACGGTTACATTACTCTCTTTTTTTATCACTACCATTTCATTTGGGCAAAACTACACCTCTTATTATTTAGGAAATGTTTCAGATGTTGTAACATCTCCAAAAGGTGGAGTTTGTTTAATGGGTGGTGCAACAGAACACGACGAAGCCATGAAATGGTTTTTACAACAAGCTGATGGAGGAGATGTTTTGGTTTTGAGAGCAACTGGGTCTAACGGTTACAATGACTACATGTTGAATCAATTAGGAGTCGCAATAAATTCAGTTGAAACAATCGTGTGTAACAATGCAAATGCTTCTCAAGAGGCATATCTTCAACAAAAAATAAATCAAGCCGAAGCAATTTGGTTCGCAGGCGGAGATCAGTGGACATATATTTCGTATTGGAGAAATACGCCAGTTGATAGTTTGGTGAACAAGGCAATTGCAGAAAGAAATACCGTTGTTGGTGGAACAAGTGCTGGAATGGCCATCATGGGGAAATATTATTTTTCTGCCCAAAACGGAACTGTTACAAGCGCTCAAGCATTAACAAATCCTTATAATTCTTTGGTGACAGTAAGCGATGAACTGTTTCTTGTAAATGAACATTTATCCAATGTTATTACGGATACACATTACGATAGTCCTGACAGAAAAGGAAGACATGTTACATTTTTGAGTAGAATTTTACAAGATTATCAAGCAGTCGGAAAAGGAATTGCTTGTGATGAATATACAGCTGTTTGCATTGACACTTTGGGTTTCTGTAAAATATATGGTGATTATCCAACCTACGATGAAGATGTTTATTTTATTCAACCAAACTGCGAATTGACTGATTTAAATCCTGAAACGTGCATTACATCTACACCTTTAACCTGGAATAGAGGAGGGCAAGCATTGAAAGTTTACCATGCGAAAGGAACACCATTTGGAACACAAACATTTGATTTAAACGACTGGACTACCGGAACGGGAGGTGTTTGGGAATATTGGTATGTTCAAAATGGGGTGCTCAATCAAACTGCCGGAACTGCGATTAATTGTGGATTGGCAAACAGTTCAAATAACTTAGAAATACCGCTCTTAGTTTACCCAAACCCTGTGATCGGAAATGAAATTACAATTGATGGTTTAACTCAGTTTAACTGTTCTATTATTGATTTACAAGGAAAAGTGTATTCAATGACGCTAAATGAAAACAAAATTGATGTTTCTAATCTGTCAAATGGTGTTTATTTTTTGAATATTGCAAGTGATAGTATTCAAGAAATTGTTAAGTTGGTGATTGCTAGATAACCATTTATTTAGCCTCAAACGTTGTAAATGGATTAAATCTATCCATTGTATTCACTTCCTTAATTTGTTTGTTTTCAACTCTCGCAACGCGTCCTGGAAACTTCTCTACCATTGTCATATCATGCGTGGCCATCAGAACCGCTGTTTTTTCTTCTTGAGCAATTGCTAATAACAAGCGCATTATTTCTTCAGATGTTTCTGGATCTAAATTTCCTGTTGGTTCGTCCGCCAAAATTAACGCTGGACGATTTAATAATGCTCGTGCAATTGATACTCTTTGCTGTTCTCCACCAGACAATGTGTGTGGCATTGAATTAATTTTTTGTTCGATTCCAACCAGCTGCAAAACTTCTTTTGCACGTTTTTCCATTAATTGCTTGTCTTTCCAGCCTGTTGCTCCCAAAACAAACAATAAATTTTGTGAAACAGTGCGGTCCATCAACAATTGGAAATCTTGAAAAACAATTCCAATTTTTCTTCGAAGCATTGGAATATCTTTCTTTTTTAAACCTTTTAAATCAAAACCAGCTATTTTTCCTTCACCTTCTGTCAATAATAACTCACCGTAAATTGTTTTTAACAAGCTACTTTTACCGCTTCCTGTTTTTCCAATCAGGTAAACGAATTCATTGTTATCGAGCTCAAACTGCACGTTTTCTAAGACAAGCACCTTCTGTTGAAAGATGTTGGCGTTTTTTATTTGTATGATTTTTCCCACGAGACAAAAATAATTTAGGGTAAAGGTCGATAATTCATACACAGTACTTTGGTAGTTGCAGATAATAATCTTAACAGATTCACGTTTAAAACTTTTGTAAGCCCTCTCCCAAAGGGACACTATGTCCCTTAATTTTACTTGATTAAAAGCAACGTGTTATGAATAAGTTCTTGGTCGCCATATTAGTGTGCCTGCATTATTTCTCCTATTCTCAAACTTCGGAGAAATACAACAGTGAATACGAAAATTATTACCGAGGAGAAGAGTTATTTGCTAAAGAGCAATATGCTGCCGCCCGAATAGAATTCAGGAATTTTGTGAACGTTTTTACAAAACCGAACGATCAGTTGTATGTTAAAGCTCTTTATTATGAAGGGCTTTCAGCGTTGGAACTATTTAACAATGATGCAATTCCATTATTAGAAGAGTTTAATCGCAACTATCCAGAAAGCATTTTTAAACATGATATTCATTATCGGTTAGGAAAATATTTTTATCAAAAAAAGGATTTTAAAGAAGCGTTGGTATGGTTCAATCAATTGAAAATCCAAGATGTTGAAGAGGATAATAAAGAGGAATTTTATTTTAAAGTTGGGTATTCGAATTTTCAAGAAAAGAACTATGTTGAGGCAAGAAGCGCTTTTCATGAGGTAAAAGAGGGTGTTTCTCAATATGCTGCTCCCGGAATGTATTATTATTCGCATATAGCATATATGGATAAATCGTATCAAACAGCGCTTGATGGATTTTTAAAATTGCAATCAGACACGCAATTTGCAAGTGTTGTCCCTTACTATATTGCCCAAATTTATTATTTGCAAGCAAAATATGATGAAGTAACGAAATATGCTCCGAGTATTATGGACTCTGGGAATGTGGTTAATCAAAACGATTTGAATCACATTATTGGCGACTCTTATTACCGTACAAATAAATTTGATGAGGCAGTTACCTATCTAGAAAAATACAATGCAAAATCAAATACTACAAGAGAAGACGATTATCAATTAGGGTTTGCATATTACAAGAGTAAAATTTATGAAAAGGCAATAAAATTATTTGATAAAGTTACCCGACAAAAAGATAGTATTGGACAAGTGGCTTTTTATCACATAGGGGAATCCTATTTAAAACTCAACAACCAAATTTCAGCAAGATCAGCTTTTGATGCCGCTGCTGACATTGATGCAGACGCGAAAGTTGAAGAAGATGCATTATACAATTATGCTGTTTTGTCTTACAAATTAGATCTAAATCCTTATGATGAAGCCGTAATTGCGCTTGAAGAATACTTAAATCGGTTTCCAACTTCAAAACGCGTCAACGACATCAATCAATATTTAGTGAATGTGTATACATCAACTAATAACTATGCAAAAGCACTAGCTTCTTTGGATAAGTTGCCGAATAAAGACTCAAAATTGAAAATGGCGTATCAATTGGTTGCATTCAATCAAGGGGTTGAACTATTTCAAAAGGAGGAACTTCAAAAAGCTATAAAATCATTCGATTTAGTAGAGAAATATCCGGTTGATGCTGTAATTACGGGTAGGGCAAAATTCTGGACTGCAGATGCTAATTACCGTTTAAATAATATGGATTTGTCTATTAAAGGATACAAGGATTTCTTAGCGCTTCCAGGAACGTTAGCTCCAGATTTAAAAGCAGATGCATATTATAATATCGGTTATGCATTTCTAAAAAAACAAGACATTCCGCAATCTATTGAATCATTCAGGATTTACTGTCAATCAAATGTGAAAGACAAAAACAAACTAGCTGATGCTAATATGCGAACAGCTGATGGGTATTACATGACTTCTCAAAATGAGAATGCTATAAAATATTACCAAGAAGTTGTGAAATTGAAAGCAGGATTTGAAGATCAAGCATTGTATTATATGGCTAAAGCGTATGGCTTTTCAGATAATGTTGATGCTAAAATCACCCATTTATTAGACATAATAAACAACTACAAAAATTCCAAATATACTATTGCTTCTGTATATGATGTTGCAATGAGTTTCAAAGCGAAATCTGATTATGATAAAGCAATGCGTTATTTTAATCAAATTGTTACAGATTATCCAAGCTCAACCTTACTCGTTAATTCAAAAGTTGAAATAGCTGATATTTATTATAAGAAATGGGAATATCCTCAAGCAGAATTAAATTACAAACAAGTTCTTGATGTATATGGATCAGATAGAGAAGTTTGCGCAAAATGTGTTCGCGGTTTAGTTGATGTTTATGCAGCATTAAAACAACCTGAAAAGGCTAGTCAGTTGGCAGGAGAGTATTCTTGTGCGAATATTTCAATAGATGAGCAAGAAGGATTATTTTTTAGTCCAGCTTTTGAAGCGTATAAAGACAGTTCTTATGTAACAGCGATTCCTCAATTTGTAAAGTATATTGAGAAATTTCCTTCAGGACAATATTTATCTGAAGCAAACTACTTCCTTGCTAATTCATACTTTGCAACAGGAGACAAAGCAAAAGCAATTGATACGTATAAAATTGTTTTAGAGGAGCAAAACAATTCATATACTGAATTTGCAGCATCTCGTGTTTCACAATATTTGTACAATGAAGGGAAACATGAAGAGGCGATTCCTTATTATGAACGATTAGAAAAAATTAGTTCAAAACCTACCACGTTATTTAATGCAAAACTTGGATTGATGCGGTGTAATTTCTTAATTGAAAATTGGACGAATGCTGCGGTTTATGCAAAGAATGTAATTGAAAGTAGTCAAATCAACAATACATTAAGATTAGAGGCGGAATACGCAAAGGGAATGTCAAATTTCTATTTAAATAATTTTGAAGCCGCAAAAAGTTCATTGGCATACATCATAAAAAACACAACAACTGTTTGGGGGGCCGAAGCGAAATATTCGTTGGCAGAAATTTATTATAAGCAAAAAGATTACGTAAAAGCAGACGCAGAAGTTAGGGCTCTGATTAAGATGAAACCAAGTTATAATTACTGGGTTGCAAAAGGATTGATATTACAATCGCGCGTATTAATAGCTCAAGGTGATTTATTTCAAGCTGAACAAACATTGAAGTCAGTTATTGACCATTACCCAGTTGAGGATGATGGAATAAAATCGGAGGCGAATGAATTGTGGGATGAATTGATGCAGTTGAAAAATCAACCAAAATCAATCGAAATACAAGAAGAAACTATTATTGAAGTTAACGAAGGAGGAAATTAAACATGAAAAATTATATTCTAATACTGTTTTTAGTTGCAGCTTCTTTTTCCTTTTCTCAAGGAGGTTCTGATCAAATTGTTATTGTTACAACTGTAGGCCGCGAAGTTGAACCTGCATACCGAATGACTGAAAGTCCTAAAATTATTGATACTGTAATTTCGACGCCTGTTATTGAATATCCCTTATTGGTATTACAATTCAATACGGCTATTACAATTGAGAAAATTGAACCAGCAACAATTAAAACAGAAGCGAAATTACCACAGTTCTATAGTACGTATGTGAAGCTTGGTATTGGTACAGAATTAATGCCTCTTGGTGAAATTTATTTTGACTCAAAACGTTCGCGTAAATTTGTCTATGGCATCCATGCTAAACACCTAAGTTCTTATGGAAATTTTAGTGGCTATGCTCCGGCACAATTCGACCGAACGAAACTTGGAATGTATGGCGCAATAAATGAAAAAACATATTCTTTAAACGGAGATTTGCATTATAACAATCAAGGGTTGCATTATTATGGTTTGAAAATTCCGACCGACTCGATAGATCGAAAAACAACTGCTCAGCGATATCAAGATGCTGGTGGGGCTTTTTCTTTTGCTTCGCATAAAAAGGATAGTGCTAATTTGAATTATCAAGTGGGCTTAGTGTACACTAATTTTTCCTCCAAAAAGCCAACACAAGACAGCTTAGCAGATTGGAGAGCAAGAGAGAATTATTTTGCAATAAACACATCTGCTTGGTATAAATATGGAAAAGAAATCTTTGCTGCCGATTTCAATATTCGATACAATGGATATAAATATGGCGCAGTTGGTGACACTAATTTGTCAATTTTGGATTCAGGAATTGTATTAAACAATACGATAGTGAATTTAAAACCAACGATCACCACTTTTTCTAAAGATAACCGCCTAAAAGCAAAAATAGGGGTTGATATTGTGGTGGATGCACATACAAAGACGAAAGTGCATATTTATCCTGTTGCTGAAGTGAAATATTCTTTGTTCAATGATATTTTCATTCCATATATTGGATTAAGAGGAGGTTTGAAACAAACAACGTTTAAATCTTTAACTGTTGATAATGAATTTGTATTACCAAATCTTGCAATGCAAAATGAAAATACAGTAATAGATTTCTATGGAGGATTTAAAGGAACGTTGAGTAAAAGAATGAGCTTTAATATTAGCGCAAGTTTTGCTAGAATTCAAAACAAGGCTCTTTTTGTAACTGATACAACTTATTCAGTGGGGAATAAATTTAACCTCGTTTTTGACACGCTTAATTTAACTACAATTGAAGGATCACTCTCTTATCAATTAAATGAGAAATTGAAAATTGATGGTATTGGAAGGTTCTATTCTTATTCTTTGTTAAATAATTCTTATGCATGGAATTTACCGCAATGGCAGGCAATAGCCCGAGGAAGCTATAACTTGTTTGATAAATTCCTTGTCAATTTAGACCTTAATTTTGAGGGAGGAAGAAAAGCATTAGTTTATGCCCTTGAGGATGATGTGACAACAGAAAACAATCAATTTGCTAAGACGTTAGGTTTAGTTGCAGACATCAATTTAGGAATTGAATACAGATACAACAAACGTATTTCGGCTTTTATTCAACTGAACAATCTTGCATCGCAAAGATATAACCGTTGGTACAATCATCCAGTTCAAGTATTTCAATTTATGGGTGGAATTACCGCGAGATTCTAGAATAGAACCTAGACCGCTGCTCTGTTAGAACATAGAGCATAGATTTAATCCCTAGAGCCAATCTATTACTTTTGATTTTTATAAAAAATTATTTAGAATAGAGATTATTTTAGTTCTATTGAACAAGTCTCAGTTATCGGCTCTAGGTTCTCAGTTCTAAAGAGAGCATAGACCGCTTCTTTTTAAGAACCTAGACCGCTGCGCTGTTAGAACATAGAGCATAGATTTAATTTTGGGTAGAATACGATTCTTATCCTGAGAAGCTATTTGGTTCACAAGATACTGTCTCTTGTCTTTTATCCAACGTCAACTCGAAAAATCAGATTGGTTCACAAGAAACAAGTCTCAGCTCTCGGCTCTCGGTTCTCAGTTCTAAAGAGAGCATAGACCGCTGCGCTGTTAGAACATAGAGCATAGATTTAATCCCTAGAGCCAATCTATTACATTTGATTTTTATAAAAAAAATATTTAGAATAGAGATTATTTTAGTTCTATTGAACAAGTCCATGTTCTATGCTCCATGCTCTATGTTCTCTTTTCCCTTCTTCTTAGGAAAATACTTTCGTTGTCGGATAAACACTAAAATTACACCAGAAGTAATCGAGGCATCAGCAACATTCCAAATTGCAGGAAAAACTTCTTTGCCTCCCAACCATGGCATCCATTGAGGCCAATTTGCTTGAAATTTAAACATGTCCACAACGTTTCCTAAAAGAAAACCAGTGTGACGTGTTTCTATTTCACCAAAAATGCCGCAATCTGTTTTAATTCCAGAACCTTCTAAATGATTGAACCCCATACACGGATCATAAGGGAACACAAAATCGTAGAACATTGAATCGATGAGGTTTCCTGTTGCTCCAGCTAAGATTAGTCCAATGGCAATTAAAAACTCTGTTCGAACTCCTTCTTTTGCTTGTTTGTACCAATAATAACATATTCCGATTATTGCTATTACTCTGAAAATACTGAGTGCTAATTTATGCCACATTTGATTTCCAAAAGTAGTTCCAAAAGCCATTCCTTGATTCTCGATATATTCTAAGACAAACCAATCACCAAAAACAGCATAATCCTCACCAGGAGAAAAATGTGTTTTAATATAAATCTTAACGATTTGGTCTAAAAACAAAATGAGGGCAACCATGGCCCCCACTATCAAAAGATTCTTTTTCACAGAATTATTTGTTTTGTGCATTTTTTGCGTCAATACTCATTGTTGCGTGTGGTACTAATCTCAATCTTTCTTTTGGGATTAATTTCCCAGTTACACGACACAAACCATACGTTTTGTTCTTGATACGAATAAGAGCTGCTTGTAAACTTTGAATAAACTTCTCTTGACGAGCAGCTAATTGTGCAACTTCTTCTCTCGATAAAGTTTCCGAACCATCTTCCATCATATTAAATGTTCTGCCTGTATCATCCGTTCCGTGGTCGTCATTATGTGATAAAGAACCAACCAAAAGGGAATAATCAACATGCGCTTCTTCCAATTTTGATTCAATCAATTCTTTGAATTCTTCCAATTCACTATCTGTATATTTTGTTTTTTCTTGTGACATAATGTAAATTTTTTTATTTCAACAACACTTATTTTCCATCTTCTCGAGCAAATATAACGGAAATAAATAAAGTATCAAGTAAAAATAAGATTAACAAATAGACATTGTTTTTTGATGAAACACTTTTCAGTATCTTCGCCCTGTGGTAAAATTATTTTTAGGAAATAGAGCTGGTGTTTTGTTGTTGATTCCCTTCATCATTTATGGGTATTTTCTATTAAATCAACAAACGAATTATTACACGTACAAACCGATTTCAAACCTTGGGTTTTGGGGAGAATCTATTGTCCTTTTTCCTAAAATTGCCTCAATTTCTGCAGCTATTTTAATTTGTTTGAATGCTTTTGGAATTAGTTGGATTTATAATACCAATGAATTTTTTGAACGAAATAGCTATATGTCATCATTGCTGTATGTGGTTCTAATGTCTTTTTACCATTCATTCTATAGCATTGATGGACTTTTAATAGCACATTCTTGCATCATTCTTATGCTCTATCAGTTTTTTAAATTGAACCAAAACAAAGATGGAAGACGAAATGTTTTTAATGGACTTTTTTTCGCAGGAGTTGCGGCGACATTTCACCCCCCAATGATTGTCGTTTTTCCGCTTGTTTTTATTATGGTTTGGAATGTGAGACCATTTGTTTTTAGAGAAACGATGTTGGGCTTAATTGCTTTTTTAATACCGCTGATTTATGCAGGTACATATCTTTGGTATTCAGGAAATGAAATTGAATTCAAAGTGTTGGAACAAACCACAAATTACACAAATAAACAAACGGATTTCTTAGTAACAGCAGTATTGTTTACGCTACTATTTTTATTAAGTATTGTAAGTATTAGGGGAAGAATGCAAACCTCTTCCATTCGATTAAAGAAATTGGTTAGAATTTTATATTGGTTATTATTCATCGGATTGATTTTTGGAGTAGTTGATTTCATTATTTATCGTCAAATTGAACGCTTTAGTTTTTTAATGTTACCACTATCTATTTTCCTAGCATTCTCATTTATTCATAAAACATTTGGTATAATGGCGTCGGTTTTATTCTATTTAACCATTGCATATTCTATCATTAAATTTTTCATTTAATAAGAGGTAACCTTTGTGTTAATTTGACTAATTTTGCACCGAATATTTATATGTTGGTTTTACCTAAAAATTCTTGATATAATGAAATTTGGAGTAGTTACTTTCCCCGGTTCAAACTGTGATGAAGATATGGTGTATGTGTTGCAAGACGTCATGGGACAAAAAGTCGAACGTTTATGGCACAAGGACACCGATTTGAAAGGTGTGGATTTTGTTGTTTTACCAGGTGGTTTTTCTTTTGGCGACTATTTGCGCTCTGGTGCAATTGCAAAACTTTCACCAATCATGGGTGAAGTAATAAACCACGCCAATAAAGGTGGTTATGTGATGGGAATTTGTAATGGATTTCAAATATTGACAGAATCTGGCTTATTGGATGGCGCCCTTTTGCACAACAACAACCAAAAGTTCATTTGTAAAAATGTTTTTTTAAAATCTGTTTCAACGTCAGCTCCAATTACAAAAGGGTTGAGTGGAGATAAAGCATATAAAATTCCAATTGCACACGGCGAAGGTAGATTTTATGCCGCAGAAGATGTTCTAAAGAAAATAGAAGATAACGACCAAATATTATTTAAATATTGTTCAGAGGATGGATCAATTAATGATAGTGACAATCCAAACGGAGCTTTATTGAATATTGCAGGTATTACGAATGCAGGAAAAAATGTTTTTGGAATGATGCCTCACCCAGAAAGAGCCGCTGATCGTTTTTTAGCGAATGAAGATGGGAAGGCAATTTTAGAATCACTATTAAAATATTGCTAAAAGCAAAAAAGTAAAATGAGAGTATTATTGCTTGGTTCCGGCGGGAGAGAACACGCTTTGTCATGGAAAATGGCACAAAGTTCCATGTTAGAGGAGCTGTTCATTGCACCAGGAAATGCTGGAACTAAGCAACATGGAAAGAACGTAAATATTAACCCAACAGATTTCGAAGGGATAAAAAAATTCGTTTTAGAGAATGACGTTAATATGGTTGTTGTAGGTCCTGAAGAGCCTTTAGTAAAAGGAATTCATGATTTTTTCTTAGCAGATGATTTATTAAAAAAAGTACCAGTAATTGGTCCAAGTAAAGAAGCTGCTCAACTTGAAGGAAGCAAAGATTATGCAAAGCAATTTATGCATAAACACAATATTCCAACGGCAAAATATGCTACGTTTACAAAAGACACATTAGAACAAGGATATAAGTTTTTAGAAGGAATGAATCCACCTTTTGTTTTAAAAGCAGATGGATTAGCAGCCGGAAAAGGTGTGTTGATTTTAGATAATTTAAAAGAAGCAAAAGCCGAACTTAAAAACATGTTGGCAGACGCGAAATTTGGTGAAGCGAGTTCAAGAGTTGTAATTGAACAATTTTTGAAAGGAATAGAATTATCTGTATTTGTTATTACAGATGGAGATTCATACAAACGTTTGCCAGAAGCAAAAGATTACAAGCGAATCGGTGAAGGAGATACAGGTTTAATGACAGGAGGAATGGGAGCAGTATCTCCAGTTCCTTTTGCTGACCCAGTATTTATGGATAAAGTGCAAAATCAAATTATCATTCCGACGATTAAAGGATTAAGACAAGATAATATTCCATATAAAGGATTTATTTTCTTTGGTTTAATTAATGTCAAGAACGAGCCGTATGTAATTGAATATAATTGTCGCTTAGGTGACCCTGAATCAGAAGTCATCATTCCACGATTAAAATCCGATTTATTGGATCTTTTTGAAGGTGTAGCATCAAATACATTGTCAGAAAGAGACGTTCAATTTGTTGACAAATGTGCAGCAACCGTAATGATGGTTGCAGGCGGATATCCTGGAGATTACAAAAAAGGAAAACAGATTTATGGCTTGAACACAATCGCTGATAGTATTGTTTTTCATGCTGGAACAAGCTCTGATGGTCCTGCCGTTCTTTCTGCTGGCGGACGAGTTTTAGCGATAACATCATATGGTAAAAACATTCAAGTAGCATTAGCTAAATCGTATGAATCGGCAGCTAAAATTGAGTTTGAAGGAGCTAACTATCGCAAAGACATAGGTTTTGATGTTGTTTAAATTCGTTTTTGTATCTTGCAATAAGAATAATTTTTAATGGATCCTTCTTTTGCCGTTTTAATAATTTCAATTTCACTTATATTTTGTGCCTTCTTCTCAGGCATGGAAATAGCCTTTCTTTCTTCCAACCGTTTAAAAGTTGAATTAGAAAGGAATAAAGGAACATTTAATGGTCGAATTGGAGGATTTTTTTACAAAAGGGAATCTTTCTTTATAGCATTGTTATTGCTCGGTAATAATGTTTCCTTAGTTCTTTTTGGTATTAATGCAGCCATTATATTAGACCCAATTATTGAAAATTGGGGGGTTACAGGACCAGGTTTAATCTTGTTGATTCAAACTGTTTTGTCAACATTATTAGTATTAATCGTATCTGAATTTCTACCAAAAGCCTTAGTCCAAATTAACCCGAATAGTTTTTTGAAAATTGCAACTGTTCCGATGTTAGTTCTTTTCATCTTGCTTTATATTCCTACACAAATAGTCATGTTTGTAAGTGGACTAGTGTTGAGAATGTTAAAAACAGATAGAACAAATTCAGAAAAAGTGTTTTCTAAAATTGACCTCGAACATTACGTTCAAGATCTCTCTTCAAGGATTAAAGAAGAACACGATTTAGGAAATGAAATGCAAATTCTTCAAAACGCATTGGATTTCTCAAATATTAAAGCACGGGATTGTATGATTCCTAGAACAGAAATTATTGCAGTAGAGGTAGAGGAAGAAATTGAAACGTTGAAAAATTTATTTATTGAAAAGGGCTTGTCAAAAGTGTTGGTTTATAGAACAACAATTGATAATATTATTGGATATGTTCATTCATTTGAACTCTTTAAACGCCCCCTTGGGATTAAACAAATTCTTCTTCCAATTAATTTTGTGCCAGCAGCAATTCCGGGAAAAGAACTCTTGGAAATTTTCACAAAACAAGCTGGAAAAATCGTTGTTGTTGTAGATGAATATGGAGGAACAGCCGGCATTGTAACGATTGAAGATGTTATTGAAGAAATTTTTGGTGAAATTGAAGATGAACATGATGTAGAAGATTTGTTGGAACAAAAAATAAGTGACACGGAGTTTTTGTTTTCTGGGCGTGTAGAAATAGATTACCTCAATGAAGAATATAAATTGAATTTGAACGACTCCGATGAATTTGAAACACTTGGGGGAATGTTAATTCATGAATTAGAGGCAATACCAGAAGCTGGCGCAACAGTAGAAATTGATGATAAAATGTTTATTATTGAACAAGTTAGTGACAGAAGAATTGAAGTTGTTCGTGTAATATTGAATTAATCGTATGATTCGTTTTTTATCTTGTTTGATCGTATTTCTAGGAGTAAACAACACCTTTTCTCAAGACAAATTCAAATTACCTAAAGAACTGAATGAAATTTCTGGTCTTGAAAAACTAAATGATTCCGTTCTTATAGCAATAAACGATAGTGGCAATTCCCCAGAAATATTCTTTATTAATTTGAATGGAACTATTTTAAAAAAATGCCGTGTAAAAAATGCCCCGAATAGTGATTGGGAGGATTTAACGATGGATGATAAGGGAAACTTATTCATAGCAGATGTTGGAAATAATTTGAATGAAAGAAAAGATTTATGTGTCTTGAAATTAAATGTCAATTCCGCTTTTCAAAGTGATTCAATAAATGCAGAAAAGATTTTTTTTTCATATGCTGGCCAACGATTTTTTCCTCCAAAAGCCACTAGTTTTAAATATAACTGTGAGGCAATTTATTGGAAAGATGATTCTTTACATTTAATCACAAAGAATGAATCAAAAAAACCAAAAGATGATGGGAAAAGTCATTCCTGGAATCGTTTTCCTGAAGACTATGTGATTTCAGATAAACCAGGAATTTACACTGCGAATCTGAACGACACCAATATTGAGTATTTGCACAAAGTAGGGAGTAAAGGAATATCAGATCTTGTAACTTCAATCGATTATTATGAAGGCTTAATAGCTGTTTTAACCTATTCTGAAATCCGAACGTTTCGCATAAATGAAAGTGCTGGTCTTACAACGTTGTCAAAAGCGTGGGGCACAAAAAAGTTTAAAAAAATCGCTCAACGAGAAGCACTCGTGATTTTCTCAGATAAAATAATTTATATCGCAACGGAAAAACATCCACTTCTTGGTGGACCATTTCTCTATAAAAAAACGTTTGAATGAAACTTGATCTTACACAATTTGACGCAGTAATTTTTGACATGGATGGCGTGCTCATCGACTCGGAACCATTATGGAAAATTGCCATGGAAGAGGTCTTTCATTCCATAGGATCAACCTTAACAAAAAAAGATTTTCAGAAAACTGTTGGTTTGCGCTTAGATGAAGTTATACGCTTTTGGCACCAACACGAAGGATGGAAAAATGTTACGCCTAGAGATGTTGAAATGTTGATTGTGGATAGGATGAAAGAGTTGATTCATCAAAACGGACAACCTTTAGAAGGAGTAATTGAAATGTTGCATTTTTTGAAAAGTCAGGATAAAAAAATTGGCCTTGCAACATCCTCATACAGAGTATTAATTGATAAAGTTCTTAGCGAATTAGGCATTGCTGATTTCTTTGATTTCACGCATTCAGCAGAAGATGAACCTTTCGGAAAACCACACCCAGCCGTTTATTTAAGCGTTGCAAACAAACTCAACATCCATTCATTGAAATGCTTAGTTATAGAAGATTCTTTAAACGGAATCATTTCAGCAAAAGCAGCACGAATGCACGTGGTTTGTATTCCTGAAAAAACACACCATCCAGAACCGAAATTAATTCTTGCTGATTTTCATTTTGAAACAATGTCTGAAATGCTCGAAATAATCAAAATGGACATCGAGCAGTAAATAAACGGTCATCGAGCGATAGTCGAGATGCCATTTATTTACAACTATCAGCGCATCACTAAAAATCTATCAGTTATAAACTATAATATATCAACTTCGCACTCCGCACTCATCGCTCATCACAAAAATCTATCAGTTATAAACTATAATCCATCAACTTCACACTCCACTCTTCGCACTCATCGCTCATCACTAAAAAACTATCAGTTATCAGTTCTAAACTATAAACTATAAACTTTCAGTTTCATTTAAGCGCGTCCTCAACCCATTCTTTACCCCATTCTTCGATTTCTTTTTCAGCCCATAATGCTGGATAAAAAATCCTCTTTTGAAATCTTGGAGGCAAATATTTTTGCCAATTTGTTCCGCCCGTTGCGGCAATATCAGCGGATTGCTTATTTAGATAATGCACAGCAGATTTGTAATGAGCAAGTGGCCAGTTAATATTTACGTTGATATCGTTGTGTCTTAAAACAGTAATAACCTTTTCGGATTTTTGTGCCTCTGGACTCAAACGCTTATATACTTGCCACAAATTTCGTTCTTGACAAGCTTTTCCTAATTGAAGAAATTCATCTTGGTAACGCTCTTCGAATTGAACAAGAGTTAACGTTTTCTTGCCAGTCCCAATTTCTGTCGCTCCAGCTTTCCAATAAATATGCTCATACATTTCTTCAATTGATGAAGTTGCAGAATAATTAGAACGATGGTCCTTCGCAACAAGGTTAATAAAATCGGTGCTATACATTTCTATGAAACGATATTGCGCAGACTGGAAACCACTTGCTGGCAACAAAGACATTCTGAATTGCATGAATTGCTTTTGGTCCATTCCTTTTGACATGATATCAAAACTTATTATTAAGGCATCGAAATAGCGATTGATACGAGAAACACGGTCAACAAAGAACTTTTCAGTCAATTCTTTGGTGTCAGCTAGTTGCTCAAATTCCTTTAGCGCTAATTGAAAATACAATTCAGTTATTTGATGATACATGATAAAAATGTGCTCATCTGGAAAATTTGTTCGTGGTTTTTGAAGGCTTAATAGCGTGTCTAATTCAATATAATCCCAATACTTTACTGTATCAGCATATAACAATCCATCTAAGTAGGATAACAAGTCTTGACCAAGAGATGAATATTTTTTATTTAATTGTTCTAATCGGTCTTTAATTTCAGGTGTGATTTCCATGTTCAGTATTTAACAAGACAAAAGTAAACAACCCGAAACCCTATGCAAGTAGTTGTTAAATTATTAACATGAAAATTTATTCTTTGAATGTTATCTTTGTCTAAAAAGTTAGGATAAAGATGGTAGATTATAACCCTAAGAGTTGGATAAAACTCATTTTCGCTTTTCACAAAAGTGATACATTTCGTATCCTGCGGAAGGAGATACTATATATTGGAATTTTTACATTGCTCATAGCGTTTGTAACGCTTCGTTATTTTCCGAATGCAATAGTTCTTGAGAAATTAATTGCAATATATTCGCTTATTGGTTTTGTACTTTCTTTGCTACTTGTTTTTAGAACAAATACAGCATACGAACGTTGGTGGGAAGGTCGAAAAAAATGGGGGGAAATTGTGAATGACACGCGGAATTTATCCATTAAATTATCTGCAATTCTTTCCGAAAAAGAAGATAAATCGTTTTTTAAAGCAATGATTCCGAATTTTGCTTTTGCGGCAAAAGAACATTTAAGACAAGGGGTCATTTTTGAAGAGTTAACATTTACAAAAGAGCAATTTGATGCAGTTATAAGTAAAAAACATGTTCCTTTAGCGATTTGTGAAATGATGTATATTAAACTAATTGAGCTAAAAAAAGCAACTAAAATAACGGAGGAAGAATTTATTATTTTGGATAAAAACCTGAATGCTTTAATGGATAGTTTAGGGGCTTGCGAACGCATAAAAAACACGCCTATTCCTGTTTCTTATAGTTTATTTATAAAGAAATTCATCTTTATTTATGTCATGAGTTTACCTTTAGCTTTTGTCATTCAATTTGGTTATTTCTCTGCATTGATTGCAACGTTTGTTTTCTATGTGCTCGTTAGCATGGAAGTATTAGCAGAAGAGATTGAAGATCCGTTTGGGAACGATGAGAGCGATCTCCCAACTGATACGCTGTGTGAAAGAATCAAAATAAATATTGAAGAAGTCTTCAACTAAGAATAATTTTTTTGCGCAAAAAAAGTCCCGATTTAAATATAAATCGGGACTTTTAATTTTATTAAAAGAAGTGTATTATTCTTTAATGAATTTCATAGTTTCAGTTCCACCAGCGTGATTAGCAACAACGAAATAAACACCGTTATCAAAACCATTCAAGTTTACATCCATTGTTGTAGAAGTAACTTCGATATTCTTAATTACTTTTCCTTCCATGTTTGTAATTACAAGTGACGAAATTTTCATTTGCTCATTCAATCCTTCAATTGTAATATGATCATTAGCAGGATTCGGATGAACTGTGATTGGGTTGATGATTGCTTCAACAATTCCAGCCGTTCCAACAATAATTTTGTAACCAACAAACTGATATGGAGCATTAGCAGTATTTGGTAATGGAGGTAATACTTGAATTATTCCAGTAACATCGATTGTTATAGGGTAAGTGTCAGCTAAAGAACAAACACCAGTAATTTGAGCGCAACCAACCGAACCACCAGCAAAAGTACAAGAAGCAATGTTACATGCATAACTTAATCCAGCTGGTAAGCCATTTACAGCATCAACTGTGAAACTTTGAATTACTGAACCAACTAAAAGCGCGTTAACAACAGCAGCATCTAAAGGAACTTTAAATTGTAAATCTTGTGTGTAAGCCACACCAACAGAAGCACCAGTAAAATTAGTTACGGTATCTGGCCAAGCGCCAAAAGTTGAGTCTGCATAATTTGGAGCAGGAAGAGTAATGTCTGGAGTACATTGTGCAAACGTATTCGTAATAGCAGCACATACTATCGTACCAATAAGTAGTAGTTTTTTCATAATTAAATAGTTTTATAATTTTTGTGAACCAAAGTTAAAGAAAAAAATAATAGGCTCAACATGGCATGTTAATTCTGTGTTAAAACCAATCTATATTCTGTCCACGAATTATTCGAGTTTTAATGATAGGATAAAAACATAGAGTGACATCCGAGAACAATAGCGCACATAAATAGTACTTCTTCTAATGGTCTAAATTCGCGGAAATTCGTGTAATTCGTGGACAAGTTTTTAAGTCCTTGCTGCTATACTAAAGAAATACTGCAATTTTCCGATTCACACATTTCTACCATTCCTTCAAATGGAACGTCCACCATATCTGATTTCAGAATATCCCTTTTCTGTTTGGAGAAATCTCGAATCAAGCGTCCTTCACAAAAGCGTCGTAACTCAGTTTGACTTTCAAGAATAAGTCCAGGAACAGGCTTTAATGCATCATTCTCATCTTTTGCTGCCATCGTAAAATAAGATGAATTAGTATGTTTCACAACTCCCGTTTTTGGTTGCAAGGATTCAACACGAATGCCAACAATCATCGTTGTTCTGCCAACATAATTCACGGATGCTTTCATTGAAACCAATTCGCCCACTTCAACAGGCGTCAAAAACTCAACATTTTCAACGGCAACCGTTACACAATAACCCCCACTATGCTTGGAAGCTACCACATACGCTACTTTGTCCATGAGCGACAACAAAAATCCACCGTGCACTTTCCCTCCAAAATTGGCGTAAGAAGGAATCATTAATTCCGTGATTGTTGTTTCTGATTCAGAGATTTTTTTGAATGACATGGGGTTGGTTTTGGGTCACTAAGTTAGTTTGAAAAGGGAAATAATACAAATGCAGTTATACTAGCTTTTTTCTTTCTTCGGTGAGGTACAGGAATGCTATTTATTACTTTTTCTGAAATAATCTTTTATTTTGCGAAGGAATAAGAATGACCCCAGGATGAATGCCATGGCTTGTAAACAAAAAAAGCACCCAACGGATGCTTTTGGTTTAAAATAAATCCGTTTTTTACTGCTTAATAATTTTAAAACTCTCCTGCATATCTGCACCTACCTTAAAGATATAAACACCTTCAATTAAATTTGATAAATCTATTTCAGTTTCTTCAGATGTTATTATACCTGACTTAACTTCTTTACCTAATTGATCATAGACAATGAATTGTGAACCAATCAATTCTGTATTAGATTTTACGTTAATTTTAGAAGTGGTTGGGTTTGGAGAGATAGTAACCTCATCTAATATTTCTTCATCTATACTAGTAACGCATCCACAATTTGTAGAATAATAATAAGAGCTGGGAATACTTGCAGAAGAAAAACTCCAGTTACCGGCTATTTCTGAATATGCAGGGCTGTCTACTTGAACACAATATAAAGTTCCACCTGGAGTTGTAGCATTAGCAGTTCCATTTGGCATTGTTAGTACACTAAGCCAATTGTTACATTGTCCATTATCAATTTTTAAACAATTTAAATTTGTGTTACCCGACACAGTTAAAGATGCGCCTGCGTAGACACCACTTGTATTTGAAAGATCTATAAACTCAATTGAGTTATTATTTTGAAAGGCATTAACAAAACAGAAAATATTGGTATTTTGAAAAGTAATATTTTGAAGTATAGGATTGTCAGTAATTTGAGTTGTAATTCTATTATTGGGTAGAGTAACACTAATTAAATTATTACAATATTCAATTTTTACCTGAGTATAGTTAAGTATTCCAGTAAAAACATTGTCTAAACTAGATAAATCAATGTTTGATGTTAACATAGTAGAAATATTTATGAACTGCAAGGAGGTAAATGAGCCAATGCCAGTGAAATCATTAACAATATCCCCAAACATTCCGGATAAATTAATACTAGTAACACTTGGGATTCCAGAAGTTAAAATAAAATCGTCATTGATTATACCATTATTAACAGCAGGGAATGTTGTTTCTAAATAATACTCAAAGCCATCATCAGGTATATAGGTTAGTTGAGAAAAACTATTAAATGAACAGATTGCAATACAAAGGCTTAGTAGTATTTTTTTCATAGTAGTTTATAATTTTAAGCAAAAGTAATAAATGATAAACACAAACACCACAATGTAATAATTATAAAAGCATTACCTAACTTTAATAAGGGGGATTAACAATACCACGTCTCACAAAAATCCATTATCACTTCATTCGATTTTCTAAAAAGAGATTCTCTCTTTAAATACAATTTCTATGTTGTTTAAACAAAAAAAGTATGATTTTCACTACCTTCTGTCAAGCTCAATACTTAACTTATAAAAACAAAAAACCCTAGTAATACTATGTATACCAGGGTTTTTTTCACCGCTCCTCCTCTTGGACTCGAACCAAGGACCCTCTGATTAACAGGCTTGTCTCATTATTTCAAAACCACTATAAACAGTGGGCCGTAGGGGTATACCCTCATAATTTGCTAACATTTTGCACTCAAGATGCCGGATTAAACTTAAAAATTATAATAAAAATTGGGGTGATTTTAATATCAAGTAGGGAATGTGAGCCATACAAATGATAGTATCAGCTCACAAAACAGCCTTTTATAAGATACTTTATACATTAGTTGGTATATCATACATTAATTACTTGTTGTTATAAGACTCCATCATCAGAAAAACTATAATATTCCTCTAAAGGGGATATAATAAGATGATCTATAAGTTGAATGTCAAAGATTTTACAAGCCTCCTTTATTTGCTTAGTAAGATTTAAATCTGCTTTAGAAGGAGTAAGATTTCCTGAAGGGTGGTTATGTGAAATGATTAAGGAGGTAGAGAGAGATTTTAATGCCGCTCCCATTATCAATCTTATATCAGCTACTGTACTTGAGATACCACCTTTTCCCATTTTGTAAAACCCCGTTGGTTTGTTACCTTGATTTAGATACAGAATTATGAACTCTTCCTGACATGCTATAGAGTTTTGGTTAAACAGCGCCCTGATAATTTTATTTGCTTCTGCTGATGATGTAATGTTGGGCCTGGTTAAAACGTGACTACTAGGTTTATACAAGATTTCCATCTCTGTAATTGTGCTTTCTTTATACTGCATAGTTTTTAGGCAGTGTAGGAGGGTTAGAAAAAGGTGATATTAGAATAGTTTAAGACAACCTAGCTCAAGGCCACATATATAAAGAGTTCTGGGCAACAGATATGTAGCTATATTAATAATGTACTTATTGTATGTTAACTAATAAACTTTTATACTGGTACCGAGAATTGAGCAGTATTGTATCTATCATAAGTACATTAATATGTTTAATATACTGAAGTGTCTTGAGTTTTACCATTGTTCTCATAAGTTACATTTGATATAATTTCATCCCTGTACAAGGATTGATTACCCCGTTAAAAAGCAGCTGGGGGGGGGTGATAGCTCTCTTTATTAATGCTGGGGGATACATATTAGGGATTGTTGGTGCGTGAAAATTTTTATTATTGAATAAAAAAGTTTAAATTTGCTTTTCAACTATGTCTAGTTCCAAGACAAAATTCTCCAAATCAAGCACAAATTCACTCAAAGTTCATACTAAGCAAATCAATTCATCAAATCCTTTGCTATTGTTGAATTTTGTGCTTTTTCAAGGGTATTGTGCATACCTCTGAAGGGTTCTGTTAATACCCTAAAATTTATGAGTAAATTAATTAATGTAAAGTATGTAGAGAAGTATGCAGATGATGACGGGATATTAATTCCAAATTGGAAAACCAAACAGTTTTCAACTGAAAGCTATAAAGTGTATGACAACGTACAGTATAAACTAGCAAAACTGGACAAGTGTGCAACCTTATTGTTTCATTATCTATGTGAGCAAATGGATTGCAGCAATAATATTGTCCACGTTCAGGCATTGAGGAAAGGTTTTATAGCACATGGGAAAAAAAATTTAGGATCCTCATTTGAAGATGACACAGTGAAAAAAGCCTTTTCAAAACTTGTAAAGCAATTGTTGATCATTAACTACGATGTCAAATCTGATTTTACCATGAATCCAAGACATGTCTTTAAAGGGTCTGAGGAACAAAGAAAGAGGTTGATTCAGACTTTGATAAAAACATTTAACGAATCCCAAGTTACCAAGTCAAATTATAAAAAAGCTCTAGGGTTAGATTGAGTTTATGATAAATCGTGCTGGGGATAAAACTGTTGTTGAATTTATTCACAGTCTCCCCAGCATTGCATTTCCTGGTCATTTTTGAAAACACATTTGCAAATTATGACACCTGTTGTATCATAGGTTAAATCAACACCATCTTGGTTACCGTTCTTAAAATAAGCTTTGTTTCTGAGAATTCCATTTTCATAGAATTCATAAAACCAACCATGCACTGGATTCCATTTTGAAGGATGTGAGCCTTCTTTTACATGATATTTTAATCTAAGATTGCCATTTGGATAATACTCTAAGACCTCACCGTCTCTTATGGCAAATTCAATATTAGTATACTTGCTTTGTAATTGACCATTTTCAAAATAATCTAGATGCAGACCCGTTTCATGACCTTTGTGATAGGTGCACATTGACTTCAATTGGCCATTCCCAAAATAATAGAATTGTTTGCCATCTTCTATTCCGTTCCACAAATTCCTTTTTGAGTTTAAAGAGCCATCCTCCCAATAGTGCTTTTCTAAACCATTACTCTTTCCATTTAAGTATGTGCATTCATCATATTTATTCCCGTTTTCATAATGCCAAACGGTATAACCATCTCTCAAACCATTTTTAATATGAATATTTCCTGTGATAAACGACTGGTTGGAAATTGTTTGAGTGTCAATTGCAATTCCTGTGAATAGTTTTCCTTTATGATAGTATTTG
>JBIIWQ010000251.1:0-3723 GCA_044338805.1 Crocinitomicaceae bacterium | reverse complement strand
GGATGATTTGCACAATCATTATGCTCCTAAACCAACGGCATCGATTATCTATCCAACAGAATATGCATCGGCTGGCTATGTTGTCTTTATTCCGGATGTACGGTATAAAGTTGGTCATCCAGCAAAATCTGCTTACGATTGCATCATGAGTGGAACAGACCGTGTTTTAAAATTGCTTCCAAATGTTGATTCAACGAAAATGGGCTTGCAAGGACAAAGTTGGGGCGGTTATCAAACAGCACAATTGATCACAATGACGAAAAGATATGCTGCTGCAATGGCTGGCGCACCTGTTTCAAATATGTTTTCTGCATACGGAGGAATTAGATGGGGAAGTGGCGTAAATCGTCAGTTTCAATACGAACGCACACAAAGTAGAATTGGAAAAACGATCTGGGAAGCGCCAGAATTGTATATGGAGAACTCACCATTGTTTCACATTCCAAATATTACAACTCCATTGTTAATCATGAGCAATGACAAAGATGGTGCTGTTCCGTGGTACCAAGGAATTGAAATGTTTACAGGTATGAAACGTTTGGGTAAACCGTGTTGGATGTTAAATTACAATGGTGACGATCATAATTTAATGGAAAATGCCAATCGAATTGATTTAAGTATTCGAATGCGTCAATTCTTTGATTATTATTTGTTGGATAAACCAGCACCGAAATGGTTGACAGACGGAATTCCTGCTACATTAAAAGGAAAAGAATTGGGTTATTAACGTTATAAAAAAGGTGTTTTGACGGAAGGTGATTTTTAATCCACTTTTAAAAAAGTACTGCTAGTTTAGTTCCGTTTTCTTTTGAAGCTTCAAGTTCAAGTTTTGCACCACATAAGAAAGCACGTTTATGCATATTTTTTAGCCCCATTCCTTTCTTAACGCTTTCTAAATCAAAGCCAATTCCGTTGTCTTTAATCTCAAGATAGATTGTATTTTCTTTGCTGTAAATGTTACAATCAATTTGACTACAGTTTGCATATTTAATTGAATTTGTAACAAATTCTTGTACAATTCTAAAGATATTATATTTACTTTTTAAATCTAAATGATTCATTGGAACTTGCTTAGCGATAAAATTGAACTCAATCGATTTTGAGAGCTCATTTTGCTTGCCAAAATAAACATCAAGCGCATAAAGTAAACCTTTGTCTAATTCAGGTGGTGTAAGATTATAACAAATGGATTTCATTTGAAGAATACTATCTTGAATCAGTTGTTTACAAACTGCGATGTTATTTTCACTTTCTGAATCTTCATTTACCATACTTAAGTAAAGATTCACACCAACTAGATTTTGACCTAATCCGTCGTGCAGTTCCATTGCGAAACGCGATTGCTCTTCATCCAACGTTTCATATACTAGCTTTTCTCTTTCAAGTAAGATTGTTTTCTTTTCGTGAATATCTTCTAAATAGGCAAGCCAAAAATTCTTTTCTGTTTTCTCATGAAAACGTCCTGCAATTAATTTGAACCAGCGATGCTCTGTTTCATTGATATTCATTCTAAATTCGAACGTGAATGAATTTTTACCACGCTTTAGGTGTTGTAATTTGGAAACAAATTTTGGTAAATCCTCGTGAGCGATGTGCGAAAGAAAATAATTTTCGTTTTCGAGAACATTTTTCTGGTCTAAAAATGGAAATACTGTATCAAAATTATCAGAAACAAATCGAATTGAAATTCTTTTTCCTGCTAATAAATCAAACCCAAAATAAGAAACAGGTAATTCAGGAAAATATTTAAATAAATTAGATGCTGAAACGGTGAAAAGTTCGTCTAGAATAAATTTGAAAATGAATCCATCTTCGCCAATTGGATTTACATGCAGTTGCTGAATGCTTTTTAAATTTAATCCAGTATCTAATTTTAATTGCTTTTTATTTAGTAAGCTTTCGTAGAGAAGAAGTTTTGATTTATCTTCTAAAAGATGTTTTATAGCTTCTAAAATTGGCATTTTTTCAGCGTTAATTTCTTTCCCCTCAGTAAAAAGTAATTTTGTGGTTGAATTAAAATAAATTATTTTAAGCTCACTGTTAACGACAATAATCCCACTTTTTAAATCTCCAAAATACGTGTCGAGCTTTTTAAATGAATCATCAGAGTCGGGATGTCGAATAACTTTATTCAAATAGAATATGTCATCTGAAAGATTATTAGTGGATTCAGCTTGATGGTTAGAAAACATACATATAAATTGTCAAAAATAGTGCTACATTCATAATCAACTGTTAATCAATATTTTAAATTACCTATGGTTCAGTTTGTTTTCCATTTTTGGGGTTGTTTTCCAAAAATGGGAAAAAGAGAAATTCTCTATGTATGGATACTACTTTACTATTTGTCAACTTATTTTAGTCCAATTAATGTTTTTAAAAGTGGAATAGAAACGTTTTGAATAAAAATCAATGTAAATTCGTGAAGCAAAAAGTAAAAAATGGAAAAACTTCAGAATTTCATCAACGGAAAATATTGTGAACCAATAGGTGGCCACTATATTGACAATTACGAACCAGCCACTGGGAAAGTATATAGTTTGATTCCAAATTCAGATGAAAGAGATGTTGAAATGGCAGTGCAAGCGGCTGAAAAAGCTTTTCCCATTTGGTCTGGAATGAGTGTTGAAGAAAGAAGTGAAATTCTTGTTCGGCTTTCTGAAGGAATTGAAAAGCGAATGGACGAATTTGTAGCCGCTGAATCCAAGGATAACGGGAAACCACTTACTTTAGCTGCCCATGTAGATATTCCTAGAGCAATTTCGAACTTTCATTTTTTTGCTACTGGGATCATTCATTTTGCTTCTGAATCGCATTACATGGAAGGTGTTGGTGTAAATTATACCATTCGCAAACCAATAGGAATTGTAGGTTGTATTTCACCTTGGAACTTACCCTTGTATCTCTTTTCTTGGAAAATTGCTCCAGCATTGGCAGCCGGGAATTGTGTAGTTGCAAAACCTTCCGAAATAACTCCTTACACAGCATATTTACTTGGTCAAGTTGCAAAAGATGCCGGAATGCCTGATGGTGTATTAAATATATTGCATGGTTTGGGAGGAAGTGTTGGTGATGCGATTGTAAAGCACCCAAAAATAAAAGCTATTTCATTTACGGGCGGCACTAAAACAGGTGAATATATTGCTAGAACTGCTGCTCCAATGTTCAAAAAACTTTCTTTAGAATTAGGAGGTAAGAATCCAAATATCATTTTTGCAGATTGTGATTTTGACGATATGTTGAATACAACTTTGCGTTCTTCTTTCGCAAATCAAGGTCAAATTTGTTTGTGTGGTTCTAGAATTTTTATTGAACGCACAATCTATGATAAATTTAAAACTGCCTTTGTCGATAAAGTGTCGAAAACAATCGTTTCAAATCCTGAAGATCCAAAAGCAAAATTAGGTGCAGTTGTTTCACAGTCTCACATGGAAAAAGTTTTGTCCTACGTTGACTTGGCTAAAACAGAAGGAGGTAAAGTTCTTACCGGTGGCGAACGTGTTATTCTAGATGCTCCTTATGAAAATGGATATTATTTGCGTCCAACGGTGATTGAAGGATTAGCATACGATTGTAGAACAAACCAAGAAGAAATCTTTGGTCCAGTTGTTACAATTACTCCTTTTGACAAAGAAGAAGAAGTGTTAATGATGGCAAATTCAACACAATATGGATTAGCTGCGACTTTATGGACAAGCGATTTGAAACGCGCGCATCGCATGG